>NZ_JAOBZT010000057.1:0-28893 GCF_029839005.1 Stenotrophomonas sp. GD03958
CATCACCGATGGAAACCAGCGTGTCGCCAGCTCCACAGGCCGCCCCGCTAGAATGCGTGCATGACCGAATTCATCCCGCCCGGCACCCGCTTCCACGCCCTGCCCTCGCCCTTCCCGTTCAAGCGCGGTGGCGCCCTGCATGGTGCACGGGTGGCCTACGAGACCTGGGGCACACTGGCGGCCGACGCCAGCAACGCAATCCTGATCGTGACCGGCCTTTCACCGGACGCGCATGCGGCGGCCAACGAGGCCAATCCGGCACCGGGCTGGTGGGAAGCGATGGTTGGCCCCGACAAACCCATCGATACCAACCGCTGGTTCGTGGTGTGCGTGAATTCGCTGGGCAGCTGCAAGGGCTCGACCGGTCCTGCCTCGCTCAACCCGGCCACGGGCCAACCGTATCGCCTGGACTTTCCCGAACTGTCCATCGAGGACGGCGCGCGCGCCGCCATTGAAGTCGTGCGTGCGCTGGGCATCGAGCAGCTGGCCTGCGTGGTCGGCAACTCGATGGGCGGCATGACCGCGTTGGCCGTGCTGATGCTGCACCCGGGCATTGCGCGCAGCCACATCAACATTTCCGGCAGCGCGCAGGCGCTGCCGTTCTCCATCGCGATCCGCTCGCTGCAGCGCGAAGCGATCCGCCTTGATCCATGCTGGAATGGCGGCCACTACGACGACGACGCGTATCCCGAGTCCGGCATGCGCATGGCCCGCAAGCTGGGCGTGATCACCTACCGTTCGGCACTGGAATGGGATGGCCGCTTTGGCCGCGTGCGGCTGGATTCGGACCAGACCGACGACGATCCGTTCGGCCTCGAATTCCAGGTGGAAAGTTATCTGGAAGGCCATGCACGACGCTTCGTGCGCTTCTTCGATCCCAACTGCTATCTGTACCTGAGCCGCTCGATGGACTGGTTCGACCTGGCCGAGTACGCCGACGGCGATGTGCTGGCCGGGCTGGCGAAGATCCGGGTGGAGAAGGCGCTGGCCATCGGCGCCAACACCGACATCCTGTTCCCGGTGCAGCAGCAGCAACAGGTCACCGATGGCCTGCGTGCCGGAGGCGCTGACGCCCATTTCATCGGATTGGAGTCACCGCAGGGTCACGACGCCTTCCTGGTCGACTTCGATCGTTTCGGCCCCGCCGTGCGCGGCTTCCTTGACGCGCTGTAGTGGCTTGGCAGCGCAACCTGGCGCTCGCCGCGTTCGGTGCGTTGATCGCACTGATGGTCAGCGGTGTGCTGCCGCTGTGGCTGGGTGGCTGGTGCATGCTGGCCAGCGCGGTGTCGTTCGCGCTGTACGGCCAGGACAAGCGCGCGGCGCAGCGAAAGCAGTGGCGCATTCCCGAACGCACCCTGCAGCTGCTGGCCTTTGCCGGTGGCTGGCCGGGCGCGTTGCTGGGCCAGGCGCTGTTCCGCCACAAGCACCGCAAGGCGGCATTCCAGTGGGTGTTCTGGTTGTGCGTGCTGGCCAACGTGGCCTCGATCGCGGTGATGCTGCGCGAGTTCTCGCGGTAACCCTCGCAATCGGTAGTGCCGGCCGCTGGCCGGCATCCTCGGACGCTCCAATTGCCGGCCAGCGGCCGGCACTACCGGACCATCGTCACGCTTCGCGGACCAACACCCTGTCGCGCAATCTGTACTGCGTATCGACCACGCCTTGAGGCAGATCATCGTGGGTGATCATCAGCAGGCTGCGCCCGTCCAGCAACCCGGAAAGGTCCTGCAACAGCGCGCGTGCGGTATCCACGTCGAGGCCTTCGGTCGGTTCGTCCAGCAGCAGGATCGGCGCATTGCGCAGCAGCGCGCGCGCCAGTGCCAACCGCCGCGCCTGGCCGGCGGACATCGTCGCGCCGTTCTCGCCCACCCAGGCCTGCAGGCCGCCGTTGCGCTCGGCCCATTCGCCCAGACGCACGCGGCGCAGCACCGCCCACAACGCGGCGTCGCTGGCATCGGGATCACCAAGGCGCAGGTTCTCGGCCACGCTGCCGGCAAACACCGGCGCGTTCTGCGGCAGCCACGCCAGTTGCCGGTGCCAGTCAGCCTGGGCGAAATCACGCAGATCGCGGCCACCGTAGGTCAGCCGTCCCTGCTGCGGATCCCACAGCCGCAGCAGCAGGCTGGACAGCGTGGTCTTGCCGCTGCCGCTGTCGCCGCGAATCGCGATGCGCTCGCCCGGCGCCAGGGTCAGATGCAGGCCGGACAGCACCGGCCGCGCCGCACCGGGCCACTGGAAATGCACGTCATCCCACTGTACGCGCGCGGCCTGCGGTACCGGCTGCGGCGCCTGCGGATCGTCCACCGTCGGCGGTTGCTCGACGATGGCCTGCAACCGATCGGCGGCAATGCGCCCGGACTGCAGCGACTGCCAGGCCAGGCCCATGCCGGCCCACAGCTCGATCAACGCCACGGTCAGGAACACCAGGCCCGCGGCCATCTCCGGCGCGATGCGCTGCTGTTCGGCCGCATGCAGGGCCAATGCCAGCATCGCCACCAGCCCCAGCCCGGCGACCAGACCGTGCAGCGTCGAGGCCGCGATCAGGCGCCAGCGGCGGCGGCGATCACGCGAGGCCAGCTGCTTGGCCGCCACCCGTACCTTGAGCTGCCAGGCCGCATCGGCGTGCAGCGCGGCCAGGTCACCCGCACCTTCCAGCCCTTCGAATGCAGCGGTACGCAATGCGGCACGATGCGCGGCACGGTCGGCCTCCTCGTCGTCATGGCCACGCACGCCCAGCCACGGCACGCCGAAGGCGATCAGCAGCGCCAGCACCGCCATCAGCACCGCAGCCGACGGCAGGATCAGTGCCGCCGAAACGATCGCGACCAGCGACAATCCGCCCAACGCCACCAGCGGCCCGAGCGCACGCACCAGCAGGCCGTCCACTTCACCGATATCGCCGAGCAGGCGCGCCAGAAGGTCGCCGGTGCGCGTAGCCCCCAACCGTGCGGGTGCCAACGGCAACGCGCGGCGGAAGAACCACACGCGCAGGTCGCGGGCGATGCGCAGCGTGGCGTCGTGGCCGACCAGCTTCTCGAAATAGCGCGACACGATGCGCGCCATCGTCAGCCCGCGTATGCCCGCGGACGGTGAAAAGAAGTTGAAGCCTTGGCCGAGGCCGGCCGCGCCCGCCAACGCGGCGGCGGTGAGGAAGCCACCGGACAGACCTAGCAATGCGGTGCCGGCCAGCATGGTGGTCCACAGCAGCAGCACGGTCAGCAGCAGGCGCGGCCGATGGCGCAGGAACACCGCGCGCAGCGAACCAGGCGAACGGCTCATGCGCGCACCGCCTGTGCCGGCTCGACCAGGCGGCCTTCCGGCAACAGCAGGCAACGGTCGGCCCAGGCGATCACCGCCGGGCTGTGGGTGGCGACCACCACGCTGCGGCCACGTGCATAGGCGGCCAGGCTGCGCAAAAGCGCCGCTTCGGTATCGGCATCGAGGAACGCGGTGGGTTCGTCCAGCAGCAGCACCTGCGGATCGCGCAGCAACAACCGGGCCAGGCCGATACGACGGGCTTCGCCGCCGGACAGGCCGAAGCCACGTTCGCCGATCACCGTGTCCAGGCCCAGTGGCAGGCGCTGTGCGAACTGCAGCACCTGCGCGGCCTCGGCCACCGCACGAAGACGGGCATCGCTGGCACCCGGATCGGCCAGGCGCAGGTTGTCGGCAATGCTGCCGTGGAACAGGTAGGGGCGCTGGCTGGCATAGGCCACCTGCACACCGGGACGCAGCTGCAGCTTGCCGGCGCGCGGCGGCAGCCAGCCGGCCAGCGCTTCCAGCAGGGTGCTTTTACCGGAGCCGCTGGGACCAACCAGGGCCAGGCGCTGGCCCGGCTCCAGCCGCAGGTCCAGATCCTGCAGCACATCCTGCGGCGCGCCCAGCGGGCGCAGCACCAGCCCTTGTGCGTGCAGCGGCGGCAAGGCGGCCTCGGCCGGCTCCACCGCCAGCGGTGCAACCTCGTTCTCGATCAGGCCCTGCTCATCGGGCAGCGACTGCAGCAGGCGCTCCACTTCGGCGGCGGCGGCCAGTGCATTGGCGCGATCATGGTAATGCGCGGCCAGCCGTCGCAGCGGCGCATAGAATTCCGGTGCCAGCAGCAGGCAGAACAGCCCCGCACCCAGCGTCGGCACCGCTGCATGCAGCGACATCATGCCCAGATAGCTCAGGCCCAGGTACAGCGCCACCATCGCCACGCTCACCGAGGCGAAGAATTCCAGCACCGTGGACGAGAGGAAAGCGATGCGCAGAACCTTCAGGGTGCGCACGCGCACGCCTTCGGCAGCCGCCTCGATCCCCTCCAGCTCAGCTTCGCCGCGGCCATACAGGCGTAGCAGGCCCAGGCCCTTGATCCGGTCGGCGAAATGGCCGCTCATGCGTGCCAGCTCACCCAGCTGCGCACGGCCGGCCGCTTCGGCGCCCCAGCCCACCAGCATCATGAAAAATGGCACCAGCGGCGCAGTGAACAGCAGGATCAGCGCCACCACCCAGTCGACCCAGGCGACAGCGGCCAGGATCAGCAGCGGCACCACCACCACTTCAGTGCGCACCGGCAGGAAGCCGCTGTAATAGCTCTCGATCGCATCACCGTGATGCAGCATCAGTTCGCCCAGTTCGCCGGTGCGGCGCTGCCGCAGCCACAGTGGGCCGTGGCCCAGCAGGCGTGCGAACACGCGTTCGCGCAATGCCAGGCGTGCGGCGTCGGCCACGTCACCGGCAGCCGCCTGGGTGGCGCTGCCCAGTAGCGTGCGCAGCACCAGGATCACCGCCAGCCCACCCAGCGCTGGCAGTCCCGAGGCCAGCGGCACGCGCTCCACCAGCACCTGCTGCACCAGCCAGGCGATGGCGGCAGCCTGGCCGATCAACAGCGCGCCGGACAGGCTGATGCACAGCGCGGCCAAGCGCTGGCGGCCCCGGGCGGAGCGTGCCAGGTCGGCCAGCCAGGCCGTGCGCACATGCCGCTGGCGGGCGGTTTCAGCTTCCGGGGACAGGCCGTCAGGGGTCGTTTCGGCAGCGCTCAAGAGGTCTTCACGGGCAACGGGGGAGACACGGCATTGTAGGCGCAGGCAATAGCCCGCCCCTGCGGCCGGCGGTCGCAGTCTTCATCAGGTTGGCATACGATCAACCGGGGCACCTGTTCATACATTGATCTGGATCAAGGCTGTTTGAAGTAGTCGGTCACATCATTCACGTCGTAGACCACCCTTCCCGCCACCTGCAACGGCACTATCCAACGAGGTAGCCAGGCCATGATTGATCAGACAGTCGTAGAACTGTCGCGGCTGCAATTCGCGCTGACCGCGATGTACCACTTCCTATTCGTACCGCTCACCCTCGGCCTGTCCTTCATGGTGGCCATCATGGAGAGCGTGTACGTGATGACCGGCAAGGAGATCTGGCGCAGGATGACCCTGTTCTGGGGCGTCCTGTTCGGCATCAACTTCGCCATGGGCGTCGCCACCGGCATCGTCATGGAATTCCAGTTCGGCATGAACTGGTCCTACTACAGCCACTACGTGGGTGACATCTTCGGTGCGCCGCTGGCCATCGAAGGCCTGATGGCCTTCTTCCTGGAAGCCACCTTCGTCGGCCTGTTCTTCTTCGGCTGGAACCGCCTGAGCAAGGTCAAGCACCTGATGGTGACCTGGCTGATGGCGCTGGGCACCAACCTGTCGGCGATCTGGATCCTGGTCGCCAACGGCTGGATGCAGAACCCGACCGGTGCGGTGTTCAACCCGGAAACCATGCGCATGGAAGTGGTCGACTTCATGGCGGTGGTGTTCAACCCGGTGGCGCAGGCCAAGTTCGTGCACACCGTCAGCGCCGGTTATGTGACCGGTGCGGTGTTCGTGATGGCGATCAGCGCCCTGTTCCTGCTGCGCAACAAGCACAAGGACTTGGCCCGACGTTCGTTCGCGGTGGCCGCGGCGTTCGGCCTGCTGTCCTCGCTGTCGGTGGTCGTGCTGGGTGACGAGAGTGGCTACGCCGCCAGCGAACACCAGAAGATGAAGCTGGCCGCGATCGAAGCGATGTGGGAGACCGAGCGTGCGCCGGCCGACTTCACCGCCTTCGGCATCCCGAACCAGGACACCCACCAGAACGACTACGCGGTGAAGATCCCCTACCTGATGGGCCTGATCGCCACCCGTTCGTTGAACCAGCCGATTCCGGGCATCCTGGAACTGGTCGAGCGCGCCGAACACCGCGTGCGTGGCGGCCAGCTCGCCTACGGCGCGCTGGAACGCCTGCGTGCGAACAAGAACGACGTGGAAGCGCGCGAGATGTTCGACCGCCACTGGCAGGACCTGGGCCACGGCCTGCTGCTCAAGCGCTATCGCGATGACATCCTCAACGCCACCCCGCAGGAGATCTCGCAGGCGGCGATGGACACGGTGCCGCGCGTGATGCCGTTGTTCTGGACCTTCCGCGTGATGGCCGGCCTGGGCTTCTACCTGATCGCCTTCTTCGCACTGGCCTTCTACTACTCCTGCCGCAACAATTTCCAGGACAAGCGCTGGTTCCTCAAGCTGGCCCTGTGGACGCTGCCGGCACCGTGGATCGCGATCGAGTGCGGCTGGTTCGTGGCCGAGTATGGTCGCCAGCCGTGGGCGGTCGATGGCGTGCTGCCGACCTTCTATGCAGCATCGGGGCTGGCCCTGCATGAAATCGTGCTGACCCTGGCCGGCTTCACTGCCATCTACACCGCGCTGATCGTGGTCGAGATCAAGCTGATGCTCAAGGCGATCCGCAAGGGTCCGGACGAGGTGCTGCCGTCACTGCAGTCGCCCCAGCCGCATGCTTCCCACAATGCCTCGGCGCCGGCCGCCGGCCAGGCCTGAGGCAGGAGAACCAAGATGGATTTCATTCTTCTGGACTACACCACGCTGCGCGTGATCTGGTGGCTGCTGCTCGGCATCCTGCTGATCGGTTTCGCCGTGATGGATGGTTTCGACCTGGGCGTGGGCACCCTGCTGCCCTTCGTCGCCCGCAACGACGCTGAGCGCCGGCTGGTGATCAATACCATCGGTCCGGTATGGGAAGGCAACCAGGTGTGGCTGATCCTGGGCGGCGGCGCGATCTTCGCCGCATGGCCGCCGCTCTACGCGGTCAGCTTCTCCGGGTTCTACCTGGCGATGTTCGTGATCCTGTTCGCGCTGATCCTGCGACCGGTCGGCTTCAAGTTCCGCAGCAAGATGCCCAGCGAGCGCTGGCGCAACACCTGGGACTGGGCGCTGTTCATCGGTGGCTTCATCCCGGCGCTGATCATGGGCGTGGCGGTGGGCAACGTGGTGCTGGGCGTGCCGTTCCACTTCGATGACAGCATGCGCATCTTCTACACCGGCTCGTTCTTCGGCCTGCTGATGCCCTTCGCGCTGCTGGCCGGCCTGCTCAGCGTGTCGATGCTGGTCGCCCACGGTGCCGCCATGCTGGTGCTGAAGACCGACGGCCCGGTGGCCGAACGTGCGGCCCGTTTCGGCAGCATCGCCGCGATCATCGCCTTCGTGCTGTTCGCGGTGGGCGGTGCCTGGGTGGCCTTCGGCCTGCCGGGTTACCAGATCACCTCGCAGGTGGTCACCGACGGCGCCACCAATCCGCTGCTGAAGACCGCCGAACTCGGCGCCGCCGGTGGCTGGATGCGCAACTACAGCGCCATGCCGGCCACGATCCTGGCGCCGCTGCTGGGCCTGGCCGGACTGCTGGCCAGTGCGGTACTGCTGCGGGCCCGTCGCGGCGGCTTGGCCTTCATCGCCTCCGGGGCCGCCATCGCCGGCATCATCCTGACCGTCGGCTTTGCGATCTTCCCGTTCCTGCTGCCGTCCTCGAGCCAGCCCACCTCCAGCCTGACCGTGTGGGACGCCTCGTCCAGCCACCTGACCCTGTGGATCATGCTGCTGGCCACGGCGGTGTTCCTGCCGATCATCCTCGCCTACACCACCTGGGTGTACCGCGTGCTGAAGGGCAAGACCACCACCGAAGAGATGGGCAACAACCCGAACGCGTATTGATTGCTTGCACGTGTGCCGACCAACGGTCGGCACCTACCCGGAATGAAGGAGACTGATCATGTGGTATTTCGCCTGGATTCTCGGTGCCGGCCTCGCCTCGACGGTGGCCATCCTCAACGGCATGTGGTTCGAAGCCCGCGAGCAGAACCGCATCGAGAAGGAAAATCGTCGCTGAGCTGTAAAAAAGCCTTGCCGCCTTGGCCTTCACACGGTATCTTAGGCGGCTCCTTCGGGGTGTAGCTCAGTCTGGTAGAGCGCTACGTTCGGGACGTAGAGGTCGCAGGTTCGAATCCTGTCTCCCCGACCACTTCGGTGGTCGCATTGAAGCCTGGTGAAGTCGTCCAGGCTTTTTTGTTCCCTGAAGTGGCACTGCTTCGGCAGTGTGAAGAAAACAGCATTCACCCCTTGCCGCCATCGGGGTGAATCGCTAGAATAGGCGGCTCCCTTCGGGGTGTAGCTCAGTCTGGTAGAGCGCTACGTTCGGGACGTAGAGGTCGCAGGTTCGAATCCTGTCTCCCCGACCACTTCGGTGGTCACCAAGAAGCCTGGAAGACATCACTGTCCTCCGGGTTTTTTTGTATCAGGCACCTGGCCGCCCGCATGACGGGACCTTGCCGGAGCCCGCACGTACAATGGCCGCGCTGCCGGCCCGCCAGCAGCCCCCACCTCCACCTGCCGCTTCGGCGTAGACCGATGCCGGCGCTGCATGCCATTTCCGCGGCATGCGACACCTGCAAGGACCACCGATGAGTTCCTCCACTTCCGATTCGCCGTCGCTGCTGCACGGTCGTGTCCTCGCGTTTGCCGCGATCCTGCTGGCAGCGGTCAACCTGCGCACGGCGGTCACCTCGATCACCCCGCTGCTCGACGTACTCGGCCAGCAGTTCGGCTTCGGCACCACCATGACCGGCGTGCTGGGCATGCTGCCGACCGCCTCGTTCGCGCTGTTCGGTGTGGCCACGCCGGCGCTGGCGCGGCGCCTGGGCCTGGAGCGCACCACGCTGCTGGCGATGGTGATGGCGATGGCCGGCCTGCTGCTGCGCTCCAGCGCCGGCAACGTCGGCACGCTGCTGCTCGGTTCGGTGCTGGCACTGGCCGGCATGGGCATCGGCAACGTGGTGGTGCCGCCGCTGGTAAAGCGCAACTTCGCCAACAAGGTCGGCACCATGAGCACGCTCTACATCAGCGTGCTGCAGCTGGGCACCATGCTGCCCGCATTGCTCGCGGTACCGATGGCCAACGCCGCTGGCTGGCGCGTGTCGCTGGGCATGTGGGCACTGCTGGCACTGGCTGCCGCACTGCCGTGGCTGGTTCTGGCCAGGCGCGCACCGAAGCCGCAGGCAGATGCCACCGACCCGGCCGCACAGCCGCATGGGAAAGTCTGGCGCACCTCACTGGGCTGGAGCATGACGCTGATGTTCGGCATGACTTCGCTGATGACCTATTCGATGTTCACCTGGCTGCCACGCATCGTGGTCGAGGCCGGCGGCACACCGGCCTTTGGTGGCGTGATGGTGGCGGTGTTCTCGGCGCTCGGGCTGCTGCCGTCGCTGGTCATTCCATCCATGGCAGTTCGCATGCAGAACCCGTTCCCGCTGGTGCTGATCGGCTTCTTCTCGTTCGTGATCGCCTTCACCGGCCTGCTGCTGGCACCGATGAAGGCCCCCCTGCTGTGGGCGTGCCTGCTCGGCGTCGGTCCATCCACCTTCCCGCTGGCGCTGACCCTGATCAACCTGCGCACGCGCACCCCCACCGGCTCGGCGGCACTGTCCGGCTTCATGCAGGGCGTGGGTTACAGCTTCAGCTGTCTGGGGCCGTTCCTGGTCGGCTGGCTGCATACGGTCAGCAACGGCTGGACGCTCCCGTTCAGCTTCCTGTTCGGCTGCGCCACCCTGATGCTGTGCGCCTCCTGGGTGGCCTGCAAGCCGCGCAAGCTGGAAGACCTCTGGTAAGCCGCAACCGGCCCTACCTACCGCTCGTCAGCCCGTCTGCGCATTTTGACACCGGGCTGACAATTCCGGGCGGATAGTGCCCACGAATGCCCATCCTTGCCGCGTGCCGGCATCGGGCATGGGGGCGGCAGCGCCGCCCAGGCCGCCATTCGGTGTGCGGGGGACTCTCGTTTCAGACAAGACATTGCAGGTCGCTGTCCGGGTTTGTATCCGTCCTTGCTGGACGGGAATGCACGAAGGGAGTGACGCGGGCCACGGCCACGCCAAAAGCTGGCATGTGATGTGCGTCACATTTCTCAGGTTGTCTGGTTCGGAAGCCAAGGGGGTCCCCAATGGTTGTCCACCGCCGGCTGGCGCTCTGCGTCGGCCTTGCCTGTACCGCCCTGGCCTGGGCCAGCAGCGCTGCCCCGCCTGACCGCGAGGCGGCCCTGGCCGAGATCGGCCGCTACCGCGACCAGGCCCGCTGGCTGGATGCCCTCGGCGCGATCGAGCGCGCCAGCCAAGAGCAACCCAACGACGACCTGCTGTTCAAGCTGCGCGTACTGACCCTGGGCGACATCGGCAACGCCTGGCGCGCCTGGGAGCTGTACCAGCAGCGCCCGCAACTGTTCGACGCTGCACAGAAGCAACGCATCGAAGGCGACTACCTGGCCAAGCTTGTGGTCTGGAGCCTGGCCTACAGCAGCAGCGAAGACAGCCGCCTGGAAGAAGCCGAATCGACCCTGGCGCGCATGCAGCGCTACCTGGGCAGCGAGGGCACCCCGCCCGCGCAGGCGCCGCTTCGCGTCCGCATGGACCGGCTGATCCTGCTCAACCGGCTGGGCCGCCATGCGCAGGTGCGCGAGGAAGCCCGCGCACTGCAGGCCGAAGGCCATGCCCTGCCCGACTATGTGCTGCCTGCGGTCGGCGATTCGCTGATGGGCACCCTGCATCCGGAAGAAGCCATACCGGTGCTGCAGGCGGCAGTGGCCGGCGACCCGACACGCGATGCCTCGCATTCGGAACTGGCCTATGCCTACCTTGAGAGCGAGCAGCAGGAAAAGGCGATCGACCTGCTGCAGGCCTGGCGTGACAAGGAGCCGGCGTGGCGCTGGAGCAACGGCAAGTCACCGTACGCGAACTGGTCACGTTACGAGGCCGACCTGAATCTGGCGATGGTACGCGCCTACAGCGGCGACCTGCGCACCGCACAGCACGACCTGGAATCGATGGTCGACATCGCACCGGGCAACGGCGGCCTGCAGAGCGCGCTGGGCAGCGTGTACATGATGCGCGGATGGCCACGCATGGCACTGCAGCGCCAGCAGATGGCACATGCGCTGGACCCTCGCGACATCGAACCGCGGCTGGGCATGGAGGAGGCCTACGTCGCCCTGCAGCGCGATGACCTGGCAAGGCCACTGCACGACGATCTTGTCGCACGCTACCCGACCCAACCCGCCGTCGAACGCATGGACCAGGCCTGGCGGGCGCATCGCGGTTGGCAGCTGAAGGCATGGACCGACATTGGTCGCAGCTCCGGCGGTGGCGGCACCTCGCCGCTGGGCAACAACGACCGTCACTACGGCATCGAAGTGCAGACACCGGTGCTCGACGACCGCTGGCGGTTGTTCGCCTTCGCCGACAGGCGCTCGGTCGACTTCCAGGACCAGCGCATCGACCCGCTGTGGCTGGGCGCGGGCGTACGCTACCGCTTTGGCCAGCTGGATGCGGAAGCGGCGGTACTGCGCGCCAACGACCACATTGGCGATACCGGCCTGCGCATCGGCGTGGGTTGGCAGTTCAACGATTACTGGCATGCCGGGCTGGTGGCCGCACGCAATGACCCGGAAGCCTCGATGCAGGCGCGCGTGGCGGGCATCAGCGCTGACAGCGTGAGCGCGCAGGTCGACTACCGGCGCAGCGAGCTGACCCACTGGATGTTCGGCGCCAGCCGCTTCCGCTACGACGACGGCAACCACCGCGAGCTGTTCAGCACCAGCATCGAACAGCGCCTGCTGACCCGCCCGCGCTGGTTGATCGACGGCCTGGCCAGTGCCTACACCAGCCGGGGCAGCCGCGACGACGCGCCCTACTTCAACCCGAAGCGCGACCGCATGGTCGAGATCGGGCTGCGCATCGACCAGCAGCTGTGGCGGCACTACGAGCGCCACTTCCGGCACCGCCTGACGGTCTCGCTGGGTGACTACTGGCAGGACGGCTTCGGCAGCGCTCTGGTCCCTTCGGTGTCCTACATGCACGAATGGCAGCTGGGCCAGGGCCGCGTGTTCGAGTACGGCGTGCGCTGGTCGCGGCCGGTCTACGACGGCCACCGCGAGCGTCATATCGGCTTCGAAGCCGCACTGCGCTGGGGAGAGTGACATGGCCCGCATCCTGCGACTGATCGTGCTCCTGCTGCTGGCCGCCACGCCGCCGGCGTTCGCGCAGCAGGCCCTGCATCTCGATGCCACTGACAACGGCCTGCTGATCCTCAGCTACCACGACATCCGCGACCGGGTCGCGGCCAAGGGCGACGCCGATACCTACGCGGTGAGCACGCAGAACTTCGCTGCGCACCTGGATTGGCTGGGGGCACACGGCTACCACCCGGTGTCGCTGTCGCAGGTGATCGACGCCTCCCAGGGACGCGCCACGCTGCCACCGAAACCGGTACTGCTGACCTTCGATGATGGCCTGCGCAGCGTCTACGACAAGGCGTTCCCGCTGCTGCAGGCGTACCGCTACCCGGCGCTGGTGGCAGTGATCACCGATTACGTGGACATGGCGCCCGGGCGCACGATCGACTATGGCTACCGGCCGTTCGGCCACGATGACTTCGTTACCTGGGCGCAGCTGAAGCAGATGCACGACAGCGGCCTGATCGAAGTGGCCAGCCATACCGACGACCTGCACCACGGAGTGCTTGCCAATCCGCAGGGCAATTCGACGCCAGCGGTGGTCACCCGCATCTACCGGCCGGCCACGCGCAGCTACGAGAGCGAGGCGCAGTACGAGCAGCGCCTGCGCGCCGATCTCGGCCGCAGCGTGCAGCGCATCCAGCAGCATCTGGGCGTGCGCCCGCGCGCCATTGTCTGGCCGTACGCGGCCTACAACCAGTTGAGCAACGACATCGCCGAACAGCTGGGCATGCCGGTGTCCTTAGATCTGGAAGGCCGCAGCACGCCAGTGGCCAGCGACCTGCATGGGCTGGCGCGCTTCCTGGTCAGCGACAACCCGACCGTGGAGGGCCTGGCCTACGAGCTGCGGCGCGACGTTGCGCTCGACGGCATCCGCGCGTTGCAGGTCGACCTGGATGATGTGTACGACCCGGACCCGGCGCAGCAGGGGCGCAACCTCGATGCGCTGATCGAGCGGGTCAAGCGCATCTCGCCCACCCACGTCTACCTGCAGGCGTTCGCCGATCCGGACGGCAACAACACCGCCGATGCACTGTACTTCCCCAACCGGCACATGCCGATGCGCGCGGACCTGTTCAGCCGGGTCGCCTGGCAGCTGAAGTCGCGCGCGGGGGTGAAGGTTTACGCATGGCTGCCGGTGCTCGGCTTCGAGCTGCCCGAACCCGTGCAGCGCGAGGCACTGGCGATCCACAACGGTGATGCCGACGGCATGTACCGGCTGGACTTCACCAATCCGAAGGCACGCCAGATCATGCTCGACATCTACGAGGATCTGGCCGTCAATTCGTATTTCGAAGGCCTGCTCTTCCATGATGATGGCTACCTGCGCGACACCGAGCTGCCCACCTTGTCGGCCGGTACGGACGGCAGCGCACGCACACAGGCGCTGATCGACTTCACCCTGGCCCTGCGCGACAGTGCGCAGCGTTGGCGGCCGAAGCTGGCCACGGTGCGCAACCTGTACGCGGAGCCGGTGCTGCGTCCGCAGAGCGAGGCCTGGTTCGCGCAGCGCCTGGAGCTGTTCAACAAGGCCTACGACCAGACCGCACTGATGGCGATGCCGTGGATGGAAGGCAGCAGGCATCCGGAACGCTGGCTCGACCAGCTGCTGGCCGCGGTGCGCGCGCACGATCCCCAGTTGCAGCACACCCTGTTCGAACTGCAGACCGTCGATTGGCGCAGCGGGCAACCGATTCCCGCCGAGCGGCTGCGCGCGCAGATCCGCCAGCTGCAGGCGCAGGGCGTGCACCACTTCGCCTGGTACCCGGATGACT
This sequence comes from Stenotrophomonas sp. GD03958, assembly GCF_029839005.1. Lineage (NCBI taxonomy): Bacteria > Pseudomonadati > Pseudomonadota > Gammaproteobacteria > Lysobacterales > Lysobacteraceae > Stenotrophomonas > Stenotrophomonas sp. GD03958. The sequence goes on from NZ_JAOBZT010000057.1 coordinate 14,127, forward strand.
TCATCGCCGGCCAGCCTTCCACCCATGATGCCCGCGCGGCGATGTCCGCCGGCAACTTCCCGTACCCGGAGAAGTGACATGGACATGCATCCGCTGCTGCAGATCCTGTTCCAGTTCGCCTTCTACTACCCGATGGTGATGGCGTTCTTCTGGATGTCGGGCGGCCTGTATTACTACTTCCGGCGCGAACGCCATTCGCGCCCACGCAACGACCCGCCGCTGATGGTCGATCCACCGTTCGCGAGCCTGTTGATTCCCTGCCACAACGAGTCCGCGAACCTCGACGACACGCTCGGCGCGGCGCTGGCACAGCGCTATCCGGCCGACTACGAGGTGATCGCCATCGACGATGGCAGCAGTGATGACACCGGCGCCCGGCTCGACGTGCTGGCGGCGAAGCATCCGCGGCTGCGCGTGCTGCACCTGGACCGCAACCTGGGCAAGGCCAATGCGCTGCGCATGGGTGCACTCGCCGCGCGTTCGGAGTACCTGGTGTGCATCGACGGCGACGCGATGATGGAGGAGCACGCGCTGCACTGGATGATCTGGCACCTGGTGAGCGGCAACCGGGTCGGCGCGGTGACCGGCAATCCGCGCATCCGTAACCGCTCCACCCTGCTCGGACGCCTGCAGGTGGCCGAGTTCTCGTCGATCATCGGCATGATCAAGCGCGCGCAGCGGGTATACGGGCGCATCTTCACCATCTCCGGGGTAATCGCCGGCTTCCGCCGTACTGCCCTGCACCAGGTCGGCTGGTGGTCGGATGACATGGTGACCGAGGACATCGACATCAGCTGGCGCCTGCAGCGCGCGCACTGGGACATCCGCTACGAACCCAATGCGCTGTGCTTCATCCTGATGCCGGAAACGCTGAAGGGCCTGTGGCGGCAACGGCTGCGCTGGGCGCAGGGTGGCGTGGAAGTGATGCTGCGGCATGCGCGTTCACTGCTGCACTGGAAGGAGCGGCGCATGTGGGGCGTACTGCTGGAGTACGTGCTGAGCGTTATCTGGGCCTACACCATGTTGTTCATCGTGGTGCTGTGGGTGCTGGGCAAGCTCATCGACATGCCGCCGCAGCTGTACATCGCCAGCCTGCTGCCGCAATGGCATGGCGTGATTCTGGCCCTGGTCTGCCTGATGCAGTTCGCCAGCAGCCTGATCATCGACCGTCGTTACGAAACACAGATTGGACGCAACTACTTCTGGGTCATCTGGTACCCGATGGCGTACTGGCTGATCAGTCTTTCCACCACCTTGGTGGCGTTGCCGAAGACCCTGCTGCGCCGTCGCAGCAAGCGCGCCACCTGGACCAGTCCCGATCGGGGGATCCGATGAACGCACAACGCCCGTCCAACCGCTTCGACTCGCGGATGATCCGCAAGCCGCATCGCCAACCACGCTTCCAGCGCACCGCCTGGGGCTTCGTCACCCTCGCGTTCTGGGGGTTCTACTTCTACCTGTGGGCACCGTTGGTGACCCTGTTCTCGTGGCTGATCGGCGGCCAGCTGGCCTGGCAGCAGCTGTACCAACGGCAAAGCCAGTTCGATCTCTATGTGCTGGTGGCGCTGCCGCTGATGCTGCTGTGTGCCAGCGTGCTGCTGATCGGCTGGGCCGAGTACAACCGCGCGCGCTTCCGTGGCCACGAGCGACGCCTGCCGCGACCGCTGGCCAGCCTCAATGAAGTCGCGGCCGATCTGGGTGCCAGCACCGGCCTTGCCGAACGCCTGCTGGGCTGCAAGGCCGCCACGTTGCACATGGATGACCATGCGCGTCCAGTTGGCATCCGCCGCGAGGTGGTGTAGCCCGGCAACCCGGTGGTGCCGACCTCGGTCGGCGCTTGGGCCTGGTGGGTGCCGACCTTGGTCGGCACCGGGGTCTACCGCGAAGAGCATCCACGCATGGCGTGGATCTACTTGCGCGTCTGCCCTTCACCGCGCACGACAAATCGTTCGACGGTGAGTGCTTCCAGGCCCATTGGGCCGTACGCATGCAGGCGCGTGGTGGAAATGCCGATCTCGCTGCCCAGGCCCAGCTGGCCACCGTCGGAGAAGCGCGACGAGGCATTGACCATCACTACCGCCGAGCGCAGCGCGTTGACGAAGCGCTCGGCATGGCCGGCGTCTTCGGTGGCGATCACTTCGGTATGGTCGGAGGTATAGGCACGGATGTGCGCGATGGCCGCCTCGAGGTCATCAACCACGCGCACGGCCAGCACCAGGTCGAGGAACTCGGCAGCGTAGTCGTCTTCGCTGGCGGCGGTGCTGCCCGGCAGCAGCGGCTGCGCGTTCGTGTCGGCGCGCAGCTCCACGCCACGCTCACCGAGCGCCTGCGCCACGCGCGGCAGGAAGGCTTCGGCCACATCACGATGCACCAGCAGGGTTTCCAGCGAGTTGCACGCCGACGGACGGCTGCACTTGCCGTCCACCAGCAGATCGAGGGCCTTGCCGGGGTCGGCGCTGGCATCCACGAACAGGTGGCAGACACCCTTGTAGTGCTTGATCACCGGCACCCGCGCATGTTCGGCAACGAAGCGGATCAGGCCTTCGCCGCCGCGCGGAATCGCCAGATCGATCAGTTCATGCAGCTGCAGCAGTTCCAGCATCGCTTCGCGGCGCAGATCGGTCAGCACGGTCACCGCCGCCGGTGGCACGCCATTGGCCTTGAGCGCGCCTGCCAACGCCTGGGCGATGGCGGTGTTGGAATGGATCGCTTCGGAGCCACCGCGCAGGATCACGCCATTGCCGGCCTTCAGGCACAGCGCAGCCGCTTCGGCGGTCACGTTCGGGCGCGCCTCATAGATCATTGCGATCACACCCAGCGGCACGCGTACCTTCTGCACGCGGATGCCGTTTGGACGCACATCGTCGCGGGTAATCTGGCCGACGGGATCAGGCAGCGCGGCGACCTCACGCACGGCTTCGGCCATCGCGAACAGGCGTGCCGGGTCCAGCGCCAGGCGGTCGAGCATGGCGCTGCCAACGCCCTTGCCGCGCGCGGCGGCGAGGTCACGTGCATTACCGGCAAGGATCAGCCCGGCATTCACTTCCAGTGCCTGGGCCATTGCCAGCAGCAGCGTGTGGCGCGCCGCACTGTCGAGGCCGGCAACGATCTGGGCCGCGTCACGGCAGGCACGCGCCTGCGTTTCGATGTCGCTCATCGGGGAGTCCTTCAAACCGGTCATGGCAGCACCAGATCGTCGCGATGGACGACACTGCCACCGTAGTTGTAGCCCAGCACGGCCTCGATGTCGCGCGAATGGCGGCCGGCGATCCGGCGCACATCATCGGCCGCGTACTGGCTGACACCGCGCGCCACGCAGACGCGGCCCTGTGGCGCGTTCCAGCACACCTGCACCATGTCGCCACGGCGGAACATGCCCTCCGCGCCGGTGATGCCGCCGGGCAGCAGCGAGGCGCCCTTCTCGCGCATCGCCTGCGCTGCGCCGGCATCGATCACGATCGCACCCTCGACCAGCGGCGCGTGCCGCAGCCAGTGCTTGCGGGCCGCCTCACGGCTGCGCGCGGCGTGGATACGGGTACCGAACAGGCGGTCCTGCGCCAGCGCGCGTACCACGTCACCGCTGCGGCCATTGAACAGATAGGTTTCGATGCCGAGACGACCCGCCTTCGCTGCCGCTTCCAGTTTGGTCCGCATGCCGCCGGTACCGGCGCGCGAGCCGGCGCCGCCGGCCATCGCCAGCACCTCGTCACTCAGTTCCGGCACGTCGTGCAACGGCCGCGCATCGGCCACGGTGCGCGGGTCGGCGCTGTACAGGCCGTCGATGTCAGTGGCGATGAGCAGCGCATCGGCATCAACCAGCGCCGCCACCGTCGCCGCCAGGTTGTCGTTGTCGCCAAGCTTGAGCTCGTCCACCGACACGGTGTCGTTCTCGTTGACCACCGGCAATGCTCCCAGCCGCAGCAGTTCGTTGAGCGTAGCGCGGGCGTTGAGGTAGCGGCGGCGGTTGCGCAGGTCGTCATGGGTCAGCAGCACCTGCGCCACCGGGCGCTCGAAGAAGCGCTGCCAGAGCCCGATCAGCTGGGCCTGGCCGAGCGCAGCCAGCGCCTGCCGCGCCGCCATCGCCGCGCCAGGCTCATCGGCCCGCGGCAGGATCGCGCGCCCGGCAGCGACCGCGCCGGACGACACGATCACCACCTCGCGCCCGGCCAGGACATTGGCCGAGACGAACTGCGCCAGGCCCAGCGCGTGGCGTGGTGACAGGCCGCCGCCATCGGCAGCCAGCAGGCTGCTGCCGACCTTCAGCACCGCACGCCGCCATGGCGGCAGCGCTTGTTCGGGGAACGGCGAGGCGACGTTGGCAGCGTGCTGGATCATCGGTCAGTGTCTCAGCGGGTGTTCCATTCGTGCACGGTCAGCTCGGAGGCCTGCATCGTCACCAGCGGATCGGTGGCGACGATGGCCTGCGCCTGCGCCAGGCTGTCCACGTTGCACAGCACATAGGCGCCACCACTGCCGTCGGCGAAACCACCAGTCAGCTGCAGCTTGCCCTGCGCCTGCAACGCATCGAGGAAATCGCGGTGCGGCTGCACCGCTGCATCGTTGAAGTCCGGCCGGCGCATCGCCATCACCAGGTAGACAGTGCCCGCCATCAGGACAGCGCCTGCCAGCGCGCGCGCAGTTCGTCCAGGCGCAGGTCGGCGGCCGAACCCGGCGACACGCGCGCGGCGAGGCTGCCTTCCGGCGTGCGTCCCTGCCCTGCACTGTCGGCACCGGCCGCAGCGGCCTTGTAGGCCTCACGGAACGGCACGCCGGCCACGGCCGCTTCCACCGCCACGTCGGTGGCATACATGCCCGAATCGATGGCCGCACGCAGCTTGTCGTCACGCCATTCCAGGTTGGCCAGCAGCGCCGGCAGCAGCTCCAGCGCGGCCAGGCCACGGCCGAAGCCGTGGAAGATGGCCCCCTTGGACGACTGCAGGTCGCGGTGGTAGCCCGACGGCAGCGACAGCAGCTGCTCGATCTCGGTACGCGCTGCGGCGACGCTGGCGTGGGTCGCACGCATCAGCTCGATCACGTCCGGGTTGCGCTTGTTGGGCATGATCGAACTGCCGGTGGTGTACTGCGCCGGCAGCGCGACGAAGCCGAACTCGGCGCTGGTGAACAGCGACAGGTCCCAGGCGATGCGGCGCAGATCCAGCGTGGCACCACCGAGCGCTTCCAGCGCGGCCAGCTCGAACTTGCCACGCGACAGCTGCGCGTAGATAGGCGAGATCTGCATGCGCGCAAAACCGAGCGCGGCCGTGGTGTGCTCGCGGTCCAGCGGCAGGTTCACGCCGTAGCCGGCAGCCGTGCCGAGCGGATTGGCATCGACCAGCGCATGGGTGTCACGCGCGCGGATGGCATTGTCGATGAAGGCCTCGGCCCAGCCCGCCCACCACATGCCGGCCGAGGACACCACGGCGCGCTGGATGTGGGTGTAGCCGGGAATCGGCAGGTCCTTCTCGGCCTGTGCGCGCTCCAGCGCGACCTTGGCCACTTCGGCGCTGAGCTGTGCCACGCGCTGCAGCTTCTCCTTCAGCCAGAGGCGGGTGGCGACCAGGATCTGGTCGTTGCGGCTGCGGCCGGTGTGGATCTTGCGGCCGGCATCGCCGAGGCGTTCGGTCAGGCGCGCTTCGACCGCCGAGTGACCATCCTCATACTGGGTATCGAGCACGAAGCGGCCTTCGCGGAAGTCCTGCGCCAGCACCTCCAGTTCGCGCAGCAGGCCGTCCAGCTCGTCGGCACTGAGGATGCCGATGTGCTGCAGGCCTTGTGCATGTGCGGCGCTGGCAGCGATGTCATGCAGGAAGAACTCGCGGTCGAGGATCACGTCGTCGCCGGCGAGGAAGGTCTGGATCTGGGCGTCGACGGCGACGCCGGGCTTCTGCCAAAGAAGGTCTGCCATGGGGGCTCCGGAATGCGTATTCAGTGCGGGATCGACGTCAGTTCGTCGATGCCAAGCGCGAGGTTGAGGTTCTGCATGGCCTGGGTGGCCGCGCCCTTCAGCAGGTTGTCCAGGGTCGCCACCACCACGACCCGCTTGCCGCCCGGGGCCAGGGTGAAGCCACCGACCTGGGCACCGTGGCGACCGGCAATGCGGCTGACCCAAGGCGCTTCATCCACCACGTCGATCAGGGGTTCGCCGGCATAGGCCTGCTGGAAGCGCTCGACGATCTGCTCGCGGGTCTGCACCCGGTTCAGCCACAGATTGGCGGTGAGCGTGATGCCTCGGAAATGCGGCGCGACGTGCGGCATGAATTCGACCGCCACGCCCAGCTGCACGGACACTTCGCGCTCGTGCACGTGGTTGGTCAGCGCGTAGGGCATCAGGTTGCCGGCCAGCAGTTCGACGTTGTTCTTGTCCGACGGCGTAGTACCGGCACCGGAGTAACCGGACACACCGAAGCACTGGGGCGGACCCGCCAGCAGGTCCAGCAGCGGATGCACCGCCAGCTGCATCGCGGTGGCATAGCAGCCCGGATTGCTGATGTGCTTCTGGCCGTTGTAGCGGCCACGGGTCAGCTCCGGCAGGCCGTAGTACCAGCTGTTGTCGAAGCGGTAGTCGGCCGAGAGGTCGACGATGACGGTGTCCGCCTTCGCCGCCTCCAGCGCGGCCACGAACGGCGCGGCCAGGCCGTTGGGCAGGGCCAGGATAACCGCATCCACGCCCTTGGCCGCCACCGCGTCGGCGTCCAGGTTTTCGTACTGCAGCTCGCCCAGGAATTCAGGGTGGTGGTCGGACAGGCGCTGCCCGGCGCGCTCGCGCGAGGAGACGAAAGCCAGTTCCAGCCGCGGATGGGCGGCCACCAGCTTGATCAGCTCGGCGCCGGTATGGCCGCGGGCACCGACGATGCCCAGGGTGAAAGTCGAATCGTTCATGCGTGACTGTCCAGGCGGTACTGCAGGTGGCGCTTCACGCCCTGCCATTCCGCATCGATGATGGAGAAGATGACGGTATCGCGCGGCGTGCCGTCGGCATGCCGCTTGTGGTTGCGCAGCACGCCATCCTGCTTGGCGCCGAGGCGGGCGATGGCAGTGCGCGAGGTGGCGTTGAACCAGCTGGTTTCCAGCACCACGCTGATGCAGCCCAGCGTTTCGAAGGCGTGCTGCAGCAGCAACAGCTTGGCTTCGGTGTTGGCACCGGTGCGCTGCACGCGTGGTGTGTACCAGGTGTAGCCGAGGCTGAGCCTGGGCACACCGGCATCCATGTCGTAGAAGCGCGTGCTGCCGATGATGTCACCCGCCGCATCACGGATCACGAACGGCAGCACCTTGCCTTCGCTCTGGGCCTGCAACGCGGCCTGCACATAGGCCTCGGCCTGTTCCGGCGATGGCACCTGCGTGTACCAGAGCTGGTCCAGGCCGCTGCCTTCAAGCGCATCGCGCAGGCCGGGCACGTGCTCCATCTGCAGCGGCTGCAGGGTTACGTGCTGGCCGCGCAGGGTAGGAACCGTGTTCCAGGCATCGAAGTTGCTCATTGCTCAGCCCTGCAGGCTCGGGGTGCGCTGCGCGCAATGATCGACATAGGTCTTGATCCGGTCGATGCCATCGGCACCGAACCAGAATACCTTCCACTGATCCTGCTTGTAGCAGCCATCGGACTCGGCGTAGTAGAAGTGATTGATCGGGTTGCCATGGCGCGAGCGCCAGAACAGCTGCGGCGTTTCTTCCAGCATCACGTTCCAGACCGCACGGCCGAGGCCTTCGCCCTGTGCGTCGTCGAGCACGGCGAACTTGTCCAGGTACACGCCTTCGGCCTCGTCGGTGAGGATCACCGCGGTGCGGTAGTTCTCGCTGACGTAGGCGCGCAGCAGCCTGGTCTTCTGGAAATAGTCCGGCACCAGGGTGCGGCCGAAGCTGGATTCGATCAGGCCCTTCAGGCGCGGCAGGTCCAGTTCGTTCCAGGCGGTGGCGCGCAGCACCTTCTCGCCCTTGCGCACCAGCGTGCCCGAGCCCTTGTGGGTGAACAGTTCCTTGGCCAGGTCGGCCGGGCGGGTGATCGACACCGACGATTCCAGCGGCAGGCGGTCGAGCAGATCCTTGATCTGTTCGATCTTCACCTTCATGCCGCCGTGGATCCACGGCTGCGCGATCAGGTGGTCGTACTCGGTGGACAGGTTGATCGAATCGATCACGTTGCCCGCCTCGTCCAGCAGGCCGCCGGTGCCGGTCAGGAAGATGATCTTGTACGGCTGCAGTTCCTGCACCAGCTCGTTGGCGGCAAAGTCGGCGTTGACGTTGAGGATCTGGCCGCCGGCGGTCTCACCCAGGCTGGTGATGACCGGGATCGAGCCGGCGCGCAGGCTGGCCTCGATCGGTGCCAGGTTGACCTTCTTCACCTCGCCGACCAGGCCGTAGGTATCCACATCCAGGTACTCGGCTTCGAACACGCCGCCGGTGATCGAGGTGGCGCGCGCGCCGTTCTGCTGCAGCGCCTCGACCAGCCGCAGGTTGGACTGCTGGAACACCCGGCGCACGATCGCCAGTGCTTCCGGCGAAGTCACGCGCAGGCCGTTCACGGTCTGCTTGTCGATGCCGGCCGCCGACAGCTCGGCATCCAGCTGCGGGCCGGCGCCGTGCAGCACGATCGGGGTCAGCCCGACTTCCTGCAGGAACGACAGCGAAGAGGTCAGCGCGTCGAGATCGTCGCGCAGCACCGCGCCGCCGACCTTGACCACGGCGAAGCGCTTGGCATCCAGCTGCGAAAAGCGCTTGAGGTACTGGCTGATCTCCTTCGCGCTGGCCATGCTGGAAAGCAGGCGCACGATGGTCTGGCGGGTCTGGCGGTGGGGCTGGAGGGCAGGAGACATTTCGGTTTCGTCGGAAAGGGAAGAATCAGGCGCCGGCGGCGATGATGCGGTGCACGGCGTCGGTGTAGCGCTGCAGCTGCTCCAGCGTCACGAACTCGTCGGCGGTGTGGGCCTGGGCGATGTCGCCCGGGCCGAACACCAGCGTGGTGTAGCCACCGGCCGAGAACAGCGAGGCCTCGGTCCAGAAGTCCACCGCGTTGCCGATCGGCAGGTCCAGCGCATCGGCCACGTCGCGCGCCAGCAGGCGGCGGTTCTCGGCTTCGGCGATGTCACCGGCCGGCAGGCTGGGGCCACGGAAGGTTTCGGTGAACAGTGCCGCCTGCGGCTCGGCGAAGCCGGCAAAGGTCGCCAGCAACGCATCGATATCCATCGACGGCAGCGGACGGAAACCGAAGCGCACTTCGGCAGCGGGCGCGATCATGTTGGCCTTGATGCCACCTTCGACGCGACCGATGTTGAAGCGCAGGCCGGTCAGCCCGCCGAAGCGCGCCGACGCCAGCGATTCCACGTGATCCAGCGCGCGGTTGCCCCAGCGCATGGCCTGATGCAGCGCGCTGGCGGCTGCATCCTGCTTGCCCGAGGCATGCCCCGCGCGGCCAGCGAACTGCATCAGCACCGAGCTGATGCCACGGTGCGCCAGCACCGCTTCGCTCATGGTCGGCTCGGCCACCAGCACCGCTTCATACGGCAGGCCACGGGCCAGGAACGCGGCGATGCAGCGCGGATCGTTGGCTTCTTCATCGCTGGAGAACAGGAAGGCCGCGTCACCGTCGCTGGCATTGGCTGCGGCCACCAGTGCGGCGGCCGCGCCCTTGATGTCACACACGCCCAGACCGACCACGCGGTCGTCCAGGCGGCGCATCACGTGCGGGTCGGCGCTCCAGTGGGGCGAATCGGGCACGGTATCAAGATGTACGTTGAACAGGTACTTCGGCGTCCCGCGCACGGCGTACAGGCTGACCGCACCGGCGCCGTGGTCGATCACCTCGACGTTGAAGCCGGGCAGGTTCGCGCGCAGGTAATCGAAGATGCCACCGGTGGTGATCGCGCGCGGCGGGTTGCGGGTGTCGAAGGACACCAGGACCTGCAGGTGATCGAGCGTCTGTTCAAGCATGAAACAAAGATCCTGTGGAATTCCGCCGGGCATGGCCCGGCGCTACCGTGATGCGTCTGGTGGAGAGCCCCCTTCTTGTTGAAGGGGGCGCGCCAACGGCGCAGGGTTAAGGTGGAATGCGCGGGAGACGCGCGCGCAATTCAATCGCTCAGCGATTGACTTGCGCGTAAAGCGTCGAGCTCATACCGAACAGCTTGATGAAGCCTTCAGCCTCCTCCACGCCCCAGTCGGCCGACTGCGCGTAGGTGGCACCGTTGGTGTTGAGCAGGTGCGGCGACTTCACGGCCACCGCATCGACGCGGCCACCACGGGTTTCCAGCACCACTTCACCGTTGACCTTGGCCTGCGAGGACTTCAGGAAGGCTTCGATGTCGGTCTTCAGCGGGTCGTGGTAGAAGCCTTCGTACACCAGCTCCACCCACTTGCGCGCCACGTCCGGCTTGAAGCGGTTCTGCTGCTTGGTCAGCACGGCATCCTCCAGCGCGCGGTGCGCGGCCAGCAGCGAAACCAGGCCCGGGGCCTCGAACACGATGCGGCCCTTCAGGCCGATCACGGTGTCGCCGGTGTAGACGCCGCGACCCACGCCATACGGGGCGAACAGCTTGTTGAGCTGGGCCAGGATCTGGTCGCCCGGCAGCGCCTTGCCGTTCAGTTCAACCGCTTCGCCTTCAATGAACTTCAGGGTGACGGTCAGCGCTTGTTCCGGCCATTCGCTGCGCGGCGAGCACCAGCCACGCGCACCTTCGCCCGGGGCTTCCCAACGGTCGATCTCGCCACCGGACATGGTCACGCCCAGCAGGTTCTCGTTGATGGTGTAGGCCTGCTGCTTGGCGCGCACGCCGAAGCCGCGCTCTTCCAGGTATTTCTGCTCGTAGGCACGGGTCTGGGTGTGTTCCTTCTGGATCTCGCGGATCGGCGCGATGATCTGGTAGTCACCCAGCGCCTTCACGGCCAGGTCGAAGCGGACCTGGTCATTGCCCATGCCGGTGCAGCCGTGGGCAATGATGTTGGTGCCCAGTTCGGCGGCACGCTTCAGCGCGGCATCCACGATCAGGTAGCGGTCCGACACCAGCAGCGGGTACTGGCCCTGGTAGCCTTCGCCGGCCCACACGAACGGCTTGACGAAGCCTTCCCAGATCGCCGGGCCACCGTTCACAGTGACATGGCTGGTCACGCCCAGCTCGGCGGCACGCTTCTCGATGAAATCGCGCTCTTCATCATCCACGCCGCCGGTGTCGGCGAACACGGTGTGCACGTTGTAACCACGCTCCTGCAGGTAGGGCACGCAGAAGCTGGTATCCAAGCCGCCGGAGAAGGCGAGAACGACGTCTTTATTGCTCATGGGGAGGGTATGTCCTGGTAGCGCCGGGCCGTGCCCGGCGGAAATGATTGAATCGGAAAAAATCAGCGCCCGGCAACCGCGGCCATGATCGCCTTCTGCACGTGCAGGCGGTTCTCGGCTTCGTTGATGGCGATGCACTGCGGCGAATCCATCACCGCATCGGTGGCCTTCACGTTGCGACGCAGCGGCAGGCAGTGGCTGAACACACCGTTGTTGGTCAGCGCCATCTTGCGTTCGTCGACGATGAAGTGCTTGAACTGGTCGCGGATCGGCTTTTCCGGTTCCCAGTTGCCGAAGAATGGCAGCGCTCCCCAGCTCTTGGCGTAAACCACGTCGGCGCCGGCGTAGGCGCTGTCGATATCATGGCTGATCTTCAGCGAACCACCGCTCTCGGCCACGTTCTGCTCGGCCCAGCCCATGTAGCGCTCGTCGAGGATGTAGTCGGCGGTCGGGCAAAGCAGTGTCACGTCCATGCCCATGCGGGTGGCGATGGTCAGCGCCGAGTTGGCCACGGCGGTGTTGAGCGGCTTGGGGTGGTAGGTCCAGGTCAGCACGTACTTCTTGCCACGCAGGTCCTGGGTGCCGAAGTGCTCCTGCAGCGCCATGATGTGGGCCAGCTCCTGGCACGGGTGGGTGATGGTCTCCATGTTGATGACCGGCACCGGCGAATACCTGGCGAAGCTGTTGAGGACGATGTCCTGGCGGTCGTACGCCCAGTCTTGGAACTTCGGGAACGCACGCACGGCGATGATGTCGCAGTAACGGCCCAGCACCTTGGCCACTTCCGCGATGTGTTCCTCGGTATCGCCGTCCATCACCGTGCCGAGGTTGAACTCGATCGGCCACGCATCCTTGCCCGGCTGCAGCACCACCGCATGGGCGCCGAGCTGGAACGCGCCCAGTTCGAAGCTGGTACGGGTGCGCATGGACGGGTTGAAGAACACCAGCGCGATCGACTTGCCCTTGAGCTGGTCGCCGAGCTTGTTGCGCTTGAACAGCGCGGCCTGGGTCAGCAATGCGTCGAGATCGCTGCGGCTCCAGTCCTGGGTGTTCAGGAAGTGCTTGGGGGACATCTTCTTTCCTTGCGTGGCGGCGCCGAGTTCGACGCGGTGGAAGGGAAAACAGGAAGCAAAGGTGAAACGAAAAGGTTGCAGTTGCAGCTTTCAGAACGCGGAAACGAAAAAACCCAGCCGGCGGGCTGGGTTTTTTTTCGGACGAACAGCAAAAAGCTCCGGTTACCCAGCGAGAATGTGGGGTTCCGGTCGACGCGCACGCGAGGTCATGCCCGACGCCTGTCGGGCTGCGCTGCTGTCGTGCTGGAAGTCGGTGAGCTTCATGGCCGAATATCTTTGCATGCGGCCGTGACCGGCGCAAGGGGCCGGGGTCGCAGAATCAGGGATTGCCGGCGGCGCCCTGCTCAGGACCGACCCAGGGGGTGATCGACACCCGGATCTTGAGCCGGTTGCCCGGGTCTTCCGGCAGCCGCGACCGATACTTGGTGCCCTTGTAGACGTAGTCCACGTCGTAGGCGATGGGCCGGCGGAATTCACGCCCCACCGGCACGATGCGGCAGTCACGGGTCAGCATCGGGCCATTGTTGGCAGGCGCCGGGGCCGGCGTTTCGGGGCCGGCCTCTTCGGAGGGCTCCTCGTCGCTGCGCTTGAATATCGAGCGCACCGAGTCCCAGAAACGGCTGATCCGGCCCTTGTCCTCGACCGGCTCCTCGCCGGTCACGTTGACCGGGGCCAGGGTGCGGGTCGACACCGGCTCGCAATGCTCCTCGGTACGGGTCGCGCGCAGGGTCTGGAATACCGGCTCGACGTTCAGTACCTGGGCGTAGTCGAACTTCACGTTCTCCACGATCACCACCCGGTTGCGGGGCTCGGCCTCCTGCGCCAGCACCACGGCGGGCAGCGCCGACAGGCAGGCCAGGGTCAGCAATGCGGTGGATTTCAGTGGCGACGGGAGCAAGGACACGGCGATAGTGTAGGCAGTGGCGAGCGCAAGGGGCTGAACATTACCCGTCCACGCCGCTCCTGCCCACCCCACCCTGGCTCCCTCTGGCGTCCACCGGTGGCAACCAGCGCCCCCAAAGGGAGCGACACGTTCTAAAATCACAGACTTGTCCCCCAGCCACAGCCCCATGACCCTGCGCCTGCACAACAACCTGACTCGCCAGCTCGAACCGTTCACCCCGCTCGACCCGGCCTGTCCGACCCTGTATGTGTGCGGCCCCACGGTCTACAACTACGTGCACATCGGCAACGCCCGTGGCCCGGTGGTGTTCGGGGTGCTGGCCGACCTGCTGCGGCGGCGTTTCGGCGCACTGCGCTACGCCCGCAACATCACCGACGTGGACGACAAGATCAACACCGCCGCGCGCGAGCAGGGGGTGCCGATCAGCACCATCACCGACAGGTTCGCCGCCGCCTACCGTGAAGACATGGCCGCGCTGGGCGTGGTGCCGCCTGACATCGAACCGGAAGTGACCGCGCACATGCCGCAGATCATCACCATGATCGAGCAGTTGATAGCCAGTGGTCATGCCTATGCCGCCGAAGGCCACGTGCTGTTTGCGGTGGCCAGCTTTGAAGGCTACGGCAAGCTCTCGCGCCGTGATCCGGAAGAGATGCTGGCTGGCGCCCGCGTCGATGTCGCCCCCTACAAGCGTGATCCGGGCGATTTCGTGCTGTGGAAGCCATCCAGCGACGACCTGCCCGGCTGGGAATCGCCCTGGGGCCGTGGCCGCCCGGGCTGGCACATCGAATGCTCGGCGATGGCCGCCGCCCATCTGGGCGAGACCATCGACATCCATGCCGGCGGCGTCGACCTGCAGTTCCCGCACCATGAAAACGAGATCGCGCAGAGCGAATGCGCGCATGGCGGCAGGATCTTTGCCCGCTACTGGCTGCACAACGGCATGCTCAACTTCGGCGGCGCCAAGATGAGCAAGTCGCTGGGCAACATCGAGCGCGTGCATGACCTGGTTCGCCAGCATCCGCCGGAGGCACTGCGCCTGGCCCTGCTGTCGGCCCACTACCGTCAACCGCTGGACTGGTCCGATGGCCTGATCGAGCAGTCGGTGCGCACCCTGGACCGCCTGTACGGCACGCTGCGCGAGCTGGCGTCGATCGAAGCCAGCGCGGTGATCCCGGCCAGCGTCGAGGCGACCCTGGATGACGACCTGAACACCCCGCAGGCGCTGGCCGAAGTGGCCCGCATCGCGGCCGAGGCGCGTCGTGCCACGGACCCGGCCGAACAGTCGCGCCTGAAGGCCGAGCTGCTCGGTGCCGGCCTGGCGCTGGGCCTTCTGCAGGCCGATCCGGCGCAGTGGTTTGGTACCGCTGCGGGCGCTGACGGCGACGATGCCCGTATCCAGGGCCTGATCGACGAGCGCGCTGCGGCCAAGAAGGCGCGCGACTTCGCCCGTTCCGATGCCATCCGCGACCAGTTGGCCGCCGAAGGCATCGTGCTGGAAGACACCCCGCAGGGCGTGCGCTG
>NZ_JAOBZT010000058.1:0-28802 GCF_029839005.1 Stenotrophomonas sp. GD03958
GCCTGCAGTACCGGTGGTTGCATAGCGCCGCCGGTTACGCGAATGGCGGGCCGGGAACCTCGGTCCGCCTTCGCCGTCTAAGGGAAGGCAAGTTTCAAGACGTACGCCAGTAGCTCAATTGGCAGAGCAGCGGTCTCCAAAACCGCAGGTTGGGGGTTCGAGTCCCTCCTGGCGTGCCATCTGCCCACCTTATCCAGCGGCCTGGGCCGCTAAAGCAGACACAGCCGGATGAATAGCAAGATCGAACACTCCAAGGACAACTCCGCCAATGGCGGGGATATCGTCAAGTACGTCGCCGCATCGCTGCTGGTGCTGGCCGGTCTGTTCGTCTGGTTCTGGTTCTCCGCCGATTCCGGTCGCGCCACCCAGCTGGGTGCGTGGGCGGGTCAGCTGCGTGCGTTGGCGGTTGTGGTCGGTCTGGTTGGCGGTATCGGCGTGTTCATGCTGACCGGCAAGGGGCGCGACACCCGCGAATTCCTCTCCGAGTCGCGCTTCGAACTGCGCAAGGTGGTCTGGCCGACGCGCCAGGAAGCCATCCGCATGACCTGGGTCGTGATGGTGGTGGTAACCATTCTCAGTCTGTTGCTGGGTGGGTTCGATTACGTCATTCAGTGGCTGGTTCAGTTGTTCCTGAGCCGCTAAGGAGAATTGCATGAAGCGTTGGTACGTCGTTCACGCCTATTCGGGCTTCGAGAAGTCGGTGGCGCAGGCCCTGCGCGATCGCATCGTCCGTGATGGCATGGAAGAGCGCTTCGGCGATGTCCTGGTCCCGACCGAAGAAGTGGTCGAGATGCGCGCTGGCCAGAAGCGCCGCTCCGAGCGCAAGTTCTTCCCGGGTTATGTGCTGGTCCAGATCGAGACCCACGAAGAAGCCGGTATTCCGCGCATCGACAACGAAAGCTGGCATCTGGTCAAGGAAACCCCGCGCGTCATGGGCTTCATCGGCGGCACCGCCGACCGTCCGCTGCCGATCGCCGATTCCGAGGCCGAGGCCATCCTGAACCGCGTTCAGGAAGGTGTCGAGAAGCCGCGTCCGAAGGTGCTGTTCGAGCCGGGCCAGATGGTCCGCGTCACCGATGGCCCGTTCAACGATTTCAATGGCGTCGTCGAAGAAGTCAACTACGAGAAGAGCCGTCTGCGCGTTTCCGTGCTGATCTTCGGTCGCGCTACTCCGGTCGAACTCGAGTTCGGCCAGGTCGAAAAAGCCGTCTGATCCAGCTGCAAAGTCGAGCCATGCTCGGCTCGTGAACAGAAACCGGGCCTGGCCCGGTTTCTCTCGTTTATGTGCCACTTCAGGCATGTGAAGAAAAAACCTGATATAGTGCGCGGCTCCCCGCTGGGAAGCCAGCAGGATGAGGCCGCCGCAAGGCGGCCTTCAGCATGATTTCAAAACGCGATGCCGGGACGCGTGATTCCCGGTCCGATGGGGAGCCTGTTGTCGAAAGGCGCTAGCACCCGGAGAGTACTCACATGGCAAAGAAAGTTGTCGGTTACATCAAGCTGCAGGTGAAGGCCGGTCAGGCCAACCCCTCGCCGCCGGTCGGCCCTGCGCTGGGTCAGCGCGGTCTGAACATCATGGAATTCTGCAAGGCGTTCAACGCTGCCACGCAGAAGCTCGAGCCGGGCCTGCCGGTTCCGGTGATCATCACGGCCTACTCGGACCGTACGTTCACCTTCATCACCAAGAGCACCCCGGCCACCACCCTGCTGAAGAAGGCTGCTGGCATCTCGTCGGGCTCCAAGCGCCCGAACACCGAGAAGGTCGGCAAGGTTACCCGTAAGCAGCTGGAAGAGATCGCCAAGGCGAAGGAACCGGATCTGACTGCCGCCGATCTGGACGCCGCCGTGCGTACCATCGCTGGCTCTGCCCGTTCCATGGGCCTCGTGGTGGAGGGTTAATAAGATGGCACAGACCAAGCGTGAGAAGGCCATCAAGGCCGCCGTCGTCCCGGGCAAGGCATACGCCTTCGAGGACGCGATCAACATCCTGAAGACCGCCACCAAGGCCAAGTTCGTCGAGTCGATCGACGTCGCTGTGCGCCTGGGCGTCGATGCGAAGAAGTCCGACCAGCAGGTCCGTGGCTCCACCGTGCTGCCGGCCGGTACCGGCAAGTCGGTCCGCGTCGCCGTGTTCGCTCCGGCCGGTGCCAAGGCTGACGAAGCCCTGGCCGCTGGCGCCGAAGCCGTCGGCATGGATGATCTGGCCGAGAAGATGCAGGCCGGCGATCTGAACTACGACGTCGTCATCGCGACCCCGGACGCCATGCGCGTCGTCGGCAAGCTGGGCACGGTGCTGGGCCCGCGTGGCCTGATGCCGAACCCGAAGGTCGGCACCGTTTCCCCGAACCCGGGTGAAGCCGTGAAGAACGCCAAGTCGGGCCAGGTCCGTTACCGTACCGACAAGGCCGGCATCATCCACTGCACCATCGGCAAGGCCGACTTCGCCGAAGACGCGCTGAAGTCGAACCTGACCGCGCTGCTGCTGGACCTGATCAAGGCCAAGCCGGCCACCTCCAAGGGCACCTACCTGCAGAAGGTTTCGGTCAGCTCGACGATGGGCCCGGGCGTCACCGTCGACCAGTCGTCGCTGACCCTGAAGTAATTGTTTCAAGCGGTCACGGTACCTTCGGTGCCGTGACCGTGACATTTGAAGGCATCGCTGGCAGTGCATCGCCCGCGGTAGCCGTCAAAGACCGCAGGCGCGGTCGTGGCAATACCGGCGACGGGCACGGAAGCTCGACCTGGCAAGGAGTCGCCGCCGGAGCAGTCATGAACGCTTAATCGATTCCCCGGAATCACCCTGCGTAGATGGTGCCCTTCTGGAGTTTTTCTGGTTCACGCACGTCTGGGTTTCCCCAGGTTGGCCCACTCCAGGTCTAGAACGGCCCACCCCCGGAACATCATCCCGATGTTCCCGGCGTCCAGGACGGATGCCGCACAGGACCGCACACGGCAGGAGCCGTAAGCGGAGTTCAATAGGAGGAGTGCAATGGCTCTCAATCTGTCCCAGAAGCAAGAAGTAGTCGCCGAGCTGGCAGACGTCGCCGCCAAGGCCCACTCCTTGATCGCAGCCGAATACGCTGGCACCACGGTCGCCCAGATGACCGCGATGCGCAAGCAGGCTCGTGAAACCGGTGTTTTCTTGAAAGTTGTCAAGAACACCCTGGCTTCGCGCGCCGTTGAAGGCACCGAGTTCGCAGTCGCCCAGGACCAGATGGTTGGTCCGCTGCTGTACGCGTTCTCGCTCGAGGAGCCCGGCGCTGCCGGTCGCCTGATCAAGGAAGCCGCCAAGGGCAACGACAAGCTGAAGGCTAAGGTCGTCGCCATCGGTGGCGAAGTGTTCCCGGCAAGCCACGTCGAAGTGCTGGCCTCGCTGCCGACCCGCGACCAGGCCCTGGCCATGCTGGCCCGCGTCCTGACCGAGCCGGTCACGATGTTTGCCCGCGCCATCAAGGCCGTTGGCGAGAAGCAGGGTGGTGGCGACGTCGCTGCCGACGCTGCCGAGCCGGCCGCCGAGACCGCCTGAGTTTCGACTTATCGTGGTTCCTGACGGAACCTCAACCCAGAAAATCATCCAAAGGTATTAATCATGTCCCTTACCAACGAACAGATCGTCGACGCCATCGCCGAGAAGTCCCTGATGGAAGTGATGGAGCTGGTCAAGGCCATCGAAGAGAAGTTCGGCGTCTCCGCCGCTGCTCCGGTTGCCGTGGCTGCCGCCGCTGGCCCGGCCGCTGCTGTTGAAGAGCAGACCGAGTTCACCGTCACCCTGAAGTCGGCCGGCGACAAGAAGGTCGAAGTCATCAAGGCCGTCCGCGCCATCACCGGCCTGGGCCTGAAGGAAGCGAAGGACCTGGCCGAAGCCGGTGGCGTCCTGAAGGAAGGCGCTTCGAAGGAAGACGCCGAGAAGATGAAGAAGGACCTGGAAGCTGCTGGCGCGACTGTCGAAGTCAAGTAAGCAGTTACCTTGCATCGTCATCGATTCGCGGCGATGCAGCCAAGGCTGGGGGCGTAAGCCCCCGGCCTTTGGTCGTTGTTGCGGTGGTGTAGAGTCGACTGTTAGTCGACTGCTGTGAAGGAAGTCGACTAACAGTCGACTCTACCTTTTCAAATGCAGGAAAAAAGCCCAACACGGGCTGCAGTCAAACCCCGGCAGGCCAGCGCATGGCGCGGCAGCGGGGGAGTGGAAGCAGACGAGTTGGCAGTTGGAAGTAGCGGGAGAAGGCGTGCTGGTGCCGGCAATACCAGCGACTTCCAACTGACAATTTCAAGTTCCCTTCGGATCGTGGGCGCACGATCCGCACAACAAGGTGGAAGACCTCATGACGTCCTATTCGTTCACCGAAAAAAAGCGTATCCGCAAGGATTTCGGCAAGCAGCGCTCGATTCTCGAAGTGCCGTTCCTGCTCGCCATCCAGGTGGATTCCTATCGTGAATTCCTGCAGGAGAACGTCGATCCGGCCAAGCGCACGGACCACGGCCTGCACGCTGCGCTGAAGTCGGTCTTCCCGATCGCCAGCTACAGCGGCAACGCTGCCCTGGAATACGTCGGCTACAAGCTGGGCGAACCGGTCTTCGACGAGCGTGAGTGCCGCCAGCGTGGCATGAGCTACGGCGCCCCGCTGCGCGTGACCGTGCGCCTGGTGATCTACGACCGTGAGTCGTCGACCAAGGCCATCAAGTATGTGAAGGAGCAGGAGGTCTATCTGGGCGAAATCCCGCTGATGACCGAGAACGGCACCTTCATCGTCAACGGTACCGAGCGCGTCATCGTCTCGCAGCTGCACCGCTCGCCGGGCGTGTTCTTCGACCACGACCGCGGCAAGACCCACAGCTCGGGCAAGCTGCTGTACAGCGCCCGCATCATTCCTTACCGCGGTTCCTGGCTGGACTTCGAGTTCGACCCGAAGGATGCGCTGTTCACCCGTATCGACCGCCGCCGCAAGCTGCCGGTGTCGATCCTGCTGCGCGCGCTTGGTTACAGCAACGAAGAGATGCTGGCCGAGTTCTTCGAGATCAACACCTTCCACATCAACCCGGATGAAGGCGTCCAGCTGGAGCTGGTGCCCGAGCGCCTGCGTGGCGAAACCCTGGGCTTCGACCTCGCCGACGGCGACAAGGTCATCGTGGAAGCCGGCAAGCGCATCACCGCGCGCCACATCAAGCAGCTGGAAGCCTCGGGCATCGCCGCCCTGGCCGTGCCGGACGACTACATCGTCGGCCGCATCCTGTCGCACGACGTGGTCGATGCCTCGACCGGCGAACTGCTGGCCCAGGCCAACGACGAGATCACCGACGAACAGCTGCAGGCCTTCCGCAAGGCCGGCGTGGACGCGGTCGGCACCCTGTGGGTGAACGACCTGGATCGTGGTCCGTACCTGTCCAACACCCTGCGCATCGACCCGACCAAGACCCAGCTGGAAGCGCTGGTCGAGATCTACCGCATGATGCGTCCGGGCGAGCCGCCGACCAAGGATGCCGCGCAGAACCTGTTCCACAACCTGTTCTTCACCTTCGAGCGCTACGACCTGTCCGCGGTCGGCCGCATGAAGTTCAACCGTCGCGTGGGCCGCAAGGAAACCACCGGCGAAGCCGTGCTGTACGACAGCAAGTACTTCGGTGAGCGCAACGACGAAGAGTCCAAGCGCCTGGTCGCCGCCCACGGCGACAGCTCCGACATCCTCGACGTGATCAAGGTCCTGACCGAGATCCGCAACGGTCGCGGCGTGGTCGACGACATCGATCATCTGGGCAACCGTCGCGTGCGCTCGGTCGGTGAAATGGCCGAGAACGTGTTCCGCGTGGGCCTGGTCCGCGTCGAGCGCGCGGTCAAGGAGCGCCTGTCGATGGCCGAGTCGGAAGGCCTGACCCCTCAGGAGCTGATCAACGCCAAGCCGGTCGCCGCTGCCATCAAGGAGTTCTTCGGCTCCTCGCAGCTGTCGCAGTTCATGGACCAGAACAACCCGCTGTCGGAAGTGACGCACAAGCGTCGCGTGTCGGCCCTGGGCCCGGGCGGCCTGACCCGCGAGCGCGCCGGCTTCGAAGTGCGCGACGTGCACCCGACCCATTACGGCCGCGTCTGCACCATCGAAACCCCGGAAGGCCCGAACATTGGCCTGATCAACTCGCTGGCCGTGTACGCCCGCACCAACCAGTACGGTTTCCTCGAGACCCCGTACCGAAAGGTCGTGGACGGCAAGGTCTATGACGAAGTCGAGTTCCTGTCGGCGATCGAAGAAAACGAGTACGTCATTGCGCAGGCCAACGCGCTGACCGACGCCAAGGGCACCCTGACCGAGCAGTTCGTGCCGTGCCGCTTCCAGGGCGAATCGCTGCTGAAGCCGCCGGCGGAAGTGCACTTCATGGACGTCTCGCCGATGCAGACCGTGTCGATCGCGGCCGCGCTGGTTCCGTTCCTGGAGCACGATGACGCCAACCGCGCACTGATGGGCGCCAACATGCAGCGTCAGGCCGTGCCGACCCTGCGTGCGCAGAAGCCGCTGGTGGGTACCGGCATCGAGCGCGCCGTGGCGCGTGACTCCGGCGTGACCGTGAACGCCCGCCGTGGTGGCGAGATCGTGCAGATCGACGCAGCCCGCATCGTGGTCAAGGTCAACGAGGAAGAGATCGTTGGCGCCACCGACGCGGGCGTGGACATCTACAACCTGGTCAAGTACACCCGTTCGAACCAGAACACCTGCATCAACCAGCGTCCGCTGGTCCAGGTGGGTGACGTCATCGCCCGCGGTGACGTGCTGGCCGACGGTCCGTCCACCGACATCGGCGAACTGGCCCTGGGCCAGAACATGCTGATCGCGTTCATGCCGTGGAACGGCTACAACTTCGAAGACTCCATCCTGCTCTCCGAGCGCGTGGTGGAAGAAGATCGTTACACCACGATCCACATCGAAGAGCTGACCTGCGTCGCGCGTGACACCAAGCTGGGGCCGGAGGAAATCTCCGCGGACATCCCGAACGTCTCCGAGCAGGCGCTGAACCGGCTGGACGAGAGCGGCGTGGTGTACATCGGTGCGGAAGTCCGTGCCGGCGACATCCTGGTCGGCAAGGTCACCCCGAAGGGCGAAAGCCAGCTGACTCCGGAAGAGAAGCTGCTGCGCGCGATCTTCGGCGAGAAGGCTTCGGACGTGAAGGACAGCTCGCTGCGCGTTCCGCCGGGCATGGACGGCACCGTCATCGACGTGCAGGTCTTCACCCGCGACGGCATCGAGAAGGACAAGCGCGCCCGCCAGATCGAAGAGTCTGAAATCAAGCGCGTCAAGAAGGACTTCGACGACCAGTTCCGCATCCTGGAGGCCGCCATCTACATGCGTCTGCGTTCGCAGATCGTGGGCAAGGTGGTCAACGGTGGCGCTGGCCTGAAGAAGGGTGATGTGATCACCGACGCGTTCCTGGATGGCCTGAAGAAGGCTGACTGGTTCGCCCTGCGCATGAAGGACGAAGACGCTTCGGAAGCCATCGAGCGCGCACAGAAGCAGATCCAGGCGCACGAGAAGGAATTCGAGCGTCGCTTCGCCGACAAGCGCGGCAAGATCACCGCCGGTGACGACCTCGCCCCGGGCGTGCTGAAGATGGTCAAGGTGTTCCTGGCCGTGAAGCGCCGCATCCAGCCGGGCGACAAGATGGCCGGCCGCCACGGCAACAAGGGTGTGGTCTCCAACGTGGTGCCGGTCGAGGACATGCCGTACATGGCCTCGGGCGAAACCGTGGATATCGTGCTGAACCCGCTGGGCGTGCCGTCGCGCATGAACATCGGCCAGATCCTGGAAGTGCACCTGGGCTGGGCCGCCAAGGGCCTGGGTCGCAAGATCCAGGCGATGCTGGAAGCCCAAGCGGCGGTGGCCGACCTGCGCAAGTTCCTGGACGACATCTACAACCACGACGATACCAACGTGGCCAACCGTGTCGACCTGTCGCAGTTCAGCGACGAGGAACTGCTGCGCCTGGCCCGCAACCTGACCGACGGCGTGCCGATGGCCACTCCGGTGTTCGACGGCGCCACCGAAGCGGAAATCAAGCGCATGCTGGAACTGGCCGATCTGCCGAGCAGTGGCCAGACCCAGCTGTACGACGGCCGCACCGGTGAAGCATTCGATCGCCACACCACGGTTGGCTACATGCACTACCTGAAGCTGAACCACCTGGTCGACGACAAGATGCACGCCCGTTCGACCGGCCCGTACTCGCTCGTCACCCAGCAGCCGCTGGGCGGCAAGGCGCAGTTCGGCGGCCAGCGCTTCGGTGAAATGGAAGTCTGGGCGCTGGAAGCCTACGGCGCGGCCTACACCCTGCAGGAAATGCTGACGGTGAAGTCCGACGACGTGCAGGGCCGCAACCAGATGTACAAGAACATCGTCGACGGTGAGCACGAGATGGTCGCGGGCATGCCGGAATCCTTCAACGTGCTCGTGAAGGAAATCCGCTCGCTGGCCATCAACATGGAACTGGAAGACAACTGATCCATGCCGGCGCGGCGGCCTCCACCGCCGCGCCGCTGGCAGTGAACTGAAAGCCCATCGACACAGCATTCCTCCTTCTGGAGAACACCATGAAAGACCTGCTCAACCTCTTCAACCAGCAGCGCCAGACGCTGGACTTCGACGCGATCAAGATCGCGCTGGCCTCGCCGGACCTGATCCGTTCGTGGTCCTTCGGCGAAGTGAAGAAGCCGGAAACCATCAACTACCGCACCTTCAAGCCGGAACGCGACGGCCTGTTCTGCGCCGCCATCTTCGGACCGGTGAAGGACTACGAGTGCCTGTGCGGCAAGTACAAGCGCATGAAGCACCGCGGCGTGGTCTGCGAAAAGTGCGGCACCGAAGTGACCCTGGCCAAGGTGCGCCGCGAGCGCATGGGCCATATCGACCTGGCGTCGCCGGTCGCCCACATCTGGTTCCTCAAGTCGCTGCCGTCGCGCATCGGCCTGATGCTGGACATGACCCTGCGCGACATCGAGCGCGTGCTGTACTTCGAAGCCTACGTGGTGACCGAGCCGGGCCTGACCGCCCTGGAACGCCGCCAGCTGCTGACCGAAGAACAGTACCTGCAGGCCCGCCAGGAGCACGGTGACGACTTCGACGCCGCCATGGGCGCCGAGGCTGTGTACGAACTGCTGCGCACGATCGACCTGCAGTCGGAAATGACCCGCCTGCGCGAGGAAATCGCCGCTACCGGTTCGGAAACCAAGCTCAAGCGCCTCACCAAGCGCATCAAGCTGATCGAAGCCTTCCTGGAATCGGGCAACCGTCCGGAATGGATGGTCATGACCGTGCTGCCGGTGTTGCCGCCGGACCTGCGTCCGCTGGTCCCGCTGGATGGCGGCCGCTTCGCGACCTCCGACCTGAACGACCTGTACCGCCGCGTCATCAACCGCAACAACCGCCTGCGCCGCCTGCTCGAACTGAGCGCGCCGGACATCATCGTGCGCAATGAAAAGCGCATGCTGCAGGAGTCGGTCGATGCGCTGCTGGACAACGGCCGTCGTGGCCGTGCCATCACCGGCACCAACAAGCGCCCGCTGAAGTCGCTGGCCGACATGATCAAGGGCAAGCAGGGGCGCTTCCGCCAGAACCTGCTCGGCAAGCGCGTCGACTACTCGGGCCGTTCGGTCATCGTGGTCGGCCCGTACCTGCGCCTGCACCAGTGCGGCCTGCCGAAGAAGATGGCGCTCGAGCTGTTCAAGCCGTTCGTCTTCGCCAAGCTGCAGCGTCGTGGCCTGGCCACCACCATCAAGGCCGCCAAGAAGCTGGTCGAGCGCGAAGAAGCCGAAGTCTGGGACATCCTGGAAGAGGTCATCCGCGAGCATCCGGTGATGCTGAACCGTGCGCCGACCCTGCACCGTCTGGGTATCCAGGCGTTCGAGCCGGTGCTGATCGAAGGCAAGGCCATCCAGCTGCACCCGCTGGTCTGCACCGCGTTCAACGCCGACTTCGACGGTGACCAGATGGCCGTCCACGTGCCGCTCTCGCTGGAAGCCCAGCTGGAAGCGCGTGCGCTGATGATGTCGACCAACAACATCCTGTCGCCGGCCAACGGCGAGCCGATCATCGTGCCGTCGCAGGACGTCGTGCTGGGTCTGTACTACATGACCCGCTCGCTGGAGAACAAGAAGGGCGAGGGCATGGCCTTCGCCAACATCGCCGAAGTCAAGCGCGCCTACGACAACCGCGTGGTGGAACTGCACGCCAAGGTCAAGGTCCGCATCACCGAGGTGGTGACCGACGAAGATGGCAACAAGCAGAACAAGACCTCGATCGTGGACACCACGATCGGTCGCGCCCTGCTGGCTGAAATCCTGCCGGAAGGCCTGCCGTTCGCGCTGGCCAATGTCGAACTGACCAAGAAGAACATCAGCCGCCTGATCAACTCCAGCTACCGCCAGCTGGGCCTGAAGGACACGGTCGTGTTTGCTGACAAGCTGATGTACACCGGCTTCGCCTACGCGACCCGTGCCGGCGTCTCGATCGGCATCGACGACATGCTGATCCCGGACGAGAAGAAGGGCATCCTCACCGAGGCCGAAGCCGAAGTGCTGGAAATCCAGGAGCAGTACCAGTCGGGCCTGGTCACCGCCGGCGAGCGCTACAACAAGGTGGTCGACATCTGGTCGCGCACCAACGAGCGCATCGCCAAGGCGATGATGGACACCATCGGTACCGAGAAGGTGGTCAATGCCAAGGGTGAGACCATCGACCAGAAGTCGATGAACTCGCTGTACATCATGGCCGACTCCGGTGCGCGTGGTTCGCAGGCGCAGATCCGTCAGCTGGCCGGCATGCGCGGCCTGATGGCCCGCCCGGACGGCTCGATCATCGAGACGCCCATCAAGGCGAACTTCCGCGAAGGCCTGAACGTGCAGGAGTACTTCAACTCCACCCACGGTGCCCGTAAGGGTCTGGCCGATACCGCGCTGAAGACCGCGAACTCGGGTTACCTGACCCGTCGTCTGGTCGACGTCGCGCAGGACGTGGTGATCACCGAGGTGGATTGCGGTACCACCGAAGGCCTGATCATGACCCCGATCGTGGAAGGCGGCGACGTGGTCGAGCCGCTGAAGGACCGCGTGCTGGGTCGCGTGGTGGCCGAGGACGTGTTCCTGCCGGGCAACGATGAAGATCCGATCGTCACCCGCAACACCCTGCTGGACGAAGCCTGGGTGGCCAAGCTGGAAGATGCCGGCGTGCAGACCATCAAGGTCCGCTCGACCATCTCCTGCGAATCGGCCTTCGGTGTCTGCTCGCGCTGCTACGGCCGCGATCTGGCCCGCGGCCACCTGGTCAACATCGGTGAAGCGGTCGGCGTCATCGCCGCCCAGTCCATCGGTGAGCCGGGTACCCAGCTGACCATGCGTACGTTCCACATCGGTGGTGCGGCGTCGCGAGCTGCTGCGGTCGACAACATCACCGTCAAGACCACCGGCTCGGTCAAGTTCAGCAACCTCAAGTCGGTCGAGCACGCCAACGGCTCGCTGGTGGCGGTGTCGCGCTCGGGCGAAATCTCGGTGCTCGATGCCCACGGTCGTGAGCGTGAGCGTTACAAGCTGCCGTACGGTGCGACCATCACGTCCAAGGACGGTGATGCGATCAAGGCTGGCCAGACCGTGGCCAACTGGGATCCGCATAACCACCCGATCGTGTCGGAAGTGGCCGGCTTCATCCGCTTCATCGACTTCGTCGACGGCATCACCGTCATCGAGAAGACCGACGAGCTGACCGGCCTTGCCTCGCGCGAAATCACCGATCCGAAGCGTCGTGGTACCCAGGCCAAGGACCTGCGCCCGATCGTGCGCATCGTCGACGCCAAGGGCAATGACCTGTCGATCCCGGGCACCGACCTGCCGGCGCAGTACCTGCTGCCGCCGCGCTCGATCGTCAACCTGCAGGACGGCGCTGCCGTCGGCGTGGGTGACGTGGTCGCCAAGATTCCGCAGGAAGCGTCGAAGACCCGCGACATCACCGGTGGTCTGCCGCGCGTGGCCGATCTGTTCGAAGCCCGCAAGCCGAAGGATCCGGCGGTGCTGGCCGAGCGTTCGGGCATCATCAGCTTCGGCAAGGACACCAAGGGCAAGCAGCGCCTGATCATCAAGGACACCGATGGTTCGGAGCACGAAGAGCTGATCCCGAAGTACCGCCAGGTCATCGTGTTCGAAGGCGAGCATGTCACCAAGGGTGAAACCATCGTGGACGGCGAGCCGAGCCCGCAGGACATCCTGCGCCTGCTGGGTGTCGAACCGCTGGCTGCCTACCTGGTGAAGGAAATCCAGGACGTGTATCGCCTGCAGGGCGTGAAGATCAACGACAAGCACATCGAGGTGATCACCCGCCAGATGCTGCGCAAGGTCGAGATCACCGACCAGGGCAGCAGCAAGTTCCTGAACGGCGAACAGGTGGAGCGCCAGCGCGTTATCGAGGAGAATGCGCGCCTCGCGGCCCGCAACGAGCTGCCGGCTCGTTTCGATCCGGTGCTGCTGGGTATCACCAAGGCCTCGCTGGCGACCGAATCGTTCATCTCGGCCGCGTCGTTCCAGGAAACCACCCGTGTGTTGACCGAAGCGGCCGTCCGCGGCACCTCGGACAACCTGCGCGGCCTGAAGGAAAACGTCATCGTGGGTCGCCTGATTCCGGCCGGTACTGGCCTGGCGTACCACAGCAACCGCCGCCGCGGCGCCTCCGGCCTTACCGAGTCGGAAATGCAGACCCTGGCCGGCACTCCGGCTGCGGTCGAGGCTGCGGTGGTTGAAGCCGAAGCTGAACAGGCCTCGGGCGAAGAATGATGCATCCGGTCCGGCCGCAAGGCCGGACCACCCGGGCTACCGGCGCAGGGCAGGGTGGACCTCGCGGTTCACCCCGCCAACCTGAACGGGGTACATGGAGGCCCCCCAGTAACGTTCCGGGATCAGGAGCGGGCTTGACAGGAGGCGTTTGACTGCTTTCCTGGCAGGTTGCTACAATCGTCTGTCTCAGCAGGCCAGAATTTTGGCCTGCTTTAACATTTCCGCATCTCTGGCCGGATTTTCCGGCCACCAATCAGAAGAACCTACTGATGGCGACGATCAACCAGCTGGTCCGCAAGCCGCGGCAAGCGACCACCTACAAGAGTGCCTCGCCGGCGCTCGACAAGTGCCCGCAGCGCCGTGGCGTCTGCACCCGTGTCTACACCACCACTCCGAAGAAGCCGAACTCGGCTCTGCGCAAGGTTGCCAAGGTCCGCCTGACCAACCAGGAAGAAGTGATTTCCTACATCGGTGGTGAAGGCCACAACCTGCAGGAGCACTCCGTGGTCCTGATCCGCGGCGGTCGCGTCAAGGACCTGCCGGGTGTGCGTTACCACACCGTTCGTGGCTCGCTCGACGCCGCCGGCGTTGCCAAGCGTCGCCAGGCCCGTTCCAAGTACGGCGCCAAGCGTCCGAAGGCATAAGGAGAGAGCACAATGTCGCGTAAGGGTAATACTCCGCAGCGTTCCGTCCTGCCCGATCCGAAGCACGGAAGCGAAACCATCGCCCGTTTCATCAACATGGTCATGCAGAGCGGCAAGAAGTCCGTCGCCGAGAAGATCGTGTACGGCGCCATGGACGTGATCACCGAGAAGAACAGCAGCGCCAACGCCATTGAACTGGTGCAGAAGGCTCTGGACAACGTCGCTCCGGCGGTCGAAGTCAAGTCGCGCCGCGTCGGTGGTGCCACCTACCAGGTGCCGGTCGAAGTGCGTTCGTCGCGCAAGATGGCCCTGGCCATGCGCTGGCTGATCGACTCCGCGCGCAAGCGCGGCGAGAACACCATGCCGAAGAAGCTGGCTGCTGAACTGATCGACGCCTCGGAAAACCGTGGCGGCGCCATCAAGAAGCGCGAAGAAACCCACCGCATGGCCGAAGCCAACAAGGCATTCGCCCACTACCGCTGGTGAGTTTGACGGCCTTGTAAAACAGGCAGGGCAGCACCACTTCGGTGCGTGCTGCCTCGCGGTCCCAGAAAGACTGCGCCAATCCGAAGGCCGCCGAAAGGCGGCGTTCGGCCATCCGAAATCCAAGAAATCTGAGAGGCTCCCGTGGCCCGTTCCACTCCCATCGAGCGTTACCGTAACTTCGGCATCATGGCTCACATCGATGCCGGCAAGACCACCACGTCCGAGCGCATCCTGTTCTACACCGGCAAGAGCCACAAGATCGGTGAAGTGCACGACGGCGCCGCCACCATGGACTGGATGGAGCAGGAGCAGGAGCGTGGCATCACGATCCAGTCCGCTGCCACCACCGCGTTCTGGAAGGGCATGGACAAGTCCCTGCCGGAGCACCGCTTCAACATCATCGACACCCCGGGGCACGTCGACTTCACCATCGAAGTTGAGCGCTCGCTGCGCGTGCTCGACGGTGCCGTCTTCGTCCTGTGCGCCGTCGGTGGCGTGCAGCCGCAGTCGGAAACCGTGTGGCGCCAAGCCAACAAGTACCACGTGCCGCGCATCGCGTTCGTCAACAAGATGGACCGCACCGGTGCCAACTTCCAGAAGGTCGTCGGCCAGCTGAAGGCCAAGCTGGGCGCGGTTGCCGTGCCGATGCAGCTGCCGATCGGCGCTGAAGACAACTTCAAGGGCGTTGTCGACCTGCTGAAGATGAAGGCCATCCACTGGGATGAGGCCTCGCAGGGCATGAAGTTCGAGTACAGCGACATCCCGGCCGATCTGCAGGCGGCTGCGGAAGAAGCTCGCCAGTTCATGGTCGAGACCGCTGCCGAAGCCAGCGAAGAGCTGATGGAAAAGTACCTGGGCGGCGAAGAGCTGGCCGAGGCCGAAATCATCAACGCGCTGCGTACCCGTACCCTGGCCACCGAGATCGTGCCGATGTACTGCGGCTCGGCCTTCAAGAACAAGGGCGTGCAGGCCATGCTGGACGGCGTGATCCAGCTGCTGCCGTCGCCGGTCGACGTGCCGGACGTGAAGGGCGTGGACGTTGACGACGACACCGTCGAAATGACCCGCAAGTCGGACGACAAGGCGCCGTTCTCGTCGCTGGCCTTCAAGATCATCACCGACCCGTTCGTCGGCGCGCTGACCTTCTTCCGTGTCTACTCGGGCACCCTGAACGGTGGCGACACCGTGCTGAACTCGGTGAAGGGCAAGAAGGAGCGCATCGGCCGCATCCTGCAGATGCACTCGAACAACCGCGAGGAAATCAAGGAAGTTCTGGCTGGTGACATCGCTGCTGCCGTGGGCCTGAAGGACACCACCACCGGTGACACCCTGTGCGCCGTGGATGCGCCGATCATCCTGGAGCGCATGACGTTCCCGGAGCCGGTGATCTCGATGGCCGTCGAGCCGAAGACCAAGTCGGACCAGGAAAAAATGGGTCTGGCGCTGGGTCGCCTGGCGCAGGAAGATCCGTCGTTCCGCGTCAAGACCGACGAAGAATCCGGCCAGACCATCATCTCGGGCATGGGCGAGCTGCACCTGGACATCATTGTCGACCGCCTGAAGCGCGAGTTCAACGTTGAAGCCAACGTCGGCGCGCCGCAGGTGGCCTACCGCGAAACCATCACCCTGGCTGACGTCAAGTCGGACTACAAGCACGCCAAGCAGTCCGGTGGTAAGGGTCAGTACGGTCACGTCGTGATCGAGCTGTCGCCGATCACCGCTGAAGATCGT
Source organism: Stenotrophomonas sp. GD03958 (assembly GCF_029839005.1). Classification (NCBI taxonomy): domain Bacteria; kingdom Pseudomonadati; phylum Pseudomonadota; class Gammaproteobacteria; order Lysobacterales; family Lysobacteraceae; genus Stenotrophomonas; species Stenotrophomonas sp. GD03958. Next base: position 15,652 of record NZ_JAOBZT010000058.1, read on the forward strand.
GCCGATCCGAAGATCGCTCCGATGATCAAGGACGATTTCCTGTTCATCAACGACATCACCGGCGGCGTGATCCCGAAGGAATTCATTCCGTCGGTTGAAAAGGGCCTGCGCGAAACCATCACCAGCGGCCCGCTGGCTGGCTTCCCGGTCGTGGACGTCAAGGTGAAGCTGGTGTTCGGTTCGTACCACGACGTCGACTCCTCGGAAATGGCGTTCAAGCTGGCTTCGTCGATGGCCTTCAAGCAGGGCTTCGCCAAGGCCAAGCCGGTGCTGCTGGAGCCGATCATGAAGGTCGAGATCGTGACCCCGGAGGATTACCAGGGTGACGTGATGGGCGACGTCAGCCGTCGTCGCGGCGTGCTGCAGGGTTCCGACACCACCGGTGACGGTTCGGCCAGCATCATCAACGCGATGATCCCGCTGGGTGAAATGTTCGGCTACGCCACTGCGCTGCGTTCGCAGACCCAGGGCCGCGCCACCTTCACCATGGAATTCGATCACTACGAGCCGGCTCCGACCAACATCGCCGAAGCCGTCATGAAGAAGGGCTGAGCCTCGCTCAGCCTCTCTTGAAACCATTTACGAACAATCAAGGTATAGAACAATGGCAAAGGGTAAGTTCGAGCGCACCAAGCCGCACGTCAACGTCGGCACCATCGGTCACGTCGACCACGGCAAGACCACGCTGACCGCTGCACTGACCAAGATCGGTGCCGAGCGCTTCGGTGGCGAGTTCAAGGATTACTCCTCGATCGACGCCGCTCCGGAAGAAAAGGCACGTGGCATCACGATCTCGACCGCGCACGTCGAATACGAATCCCCGATCCGTCACTACGCCCACGTTGACTGCCCGGGCCACGCTGACTACGTCAAGAACATGATCACCGGTGCCGCCCAGATGGACGGCGCGATCCTGGTGTGCTCGGCCGCTGACGGCCCGATGCCGCAGACCCGTGAGCACATCCTGCTGTCGCGTCAGGTCGGCGTGCCGTACATCGTCGTGTTCTTGAACAAGGCCGACATGGTGGACGACGCCGAGCTGCTCGAGCTGGTCGAGATGGAAGTGCGTGAGCTGCTGAGCAAGTACGACTTCCCGGGCGACGACACCCCGATCATCGCCGGTTCGGCCCGCCTGGCGCTGGAAGGCGACCAGAGCGACATCGGCGTGCCGGCCATCCTGAAGCTGGTCGATGCCCTGGACAGCTGGATTCCGGAGCCGGAGCGTGCGATCGACAAGCCGTTCCTGATGCCGGTGGAAGACGTGTTCTCGATCTCGGGCCGCGGCACCGTGGTGACCGGCCGTATCGAGCGCGGCGTGATCAAGGTCGGCGACGAAATCGAAATCGTCGGCATCCGTCCGGTGCAGAAGACCACCGTGACCGGCGTTGAAATGTTCCGCAAGCTGCTGGACCAGGGTCAGGCAGGCGACAACGCTGGCCTGCTGCTGCGCGGCACCAAGCGTGACGACGTCGAGCGTGGCCAGGTGCTGGCCAAGCCGGGCACGATCAAGCCGCACACCAAGTTCGAGGGTGAAGTCTACGTCCTGTCGAAGGACGAAGGCGGCCGTCACACCCCGTTCTTCAACGGCTACCGTCCGCAGTTCTACTTCCGCACCACCGACATCACCGGCGCAGCTGCACTGCCGGAAGGCGTCGAAATGGTGATGCCGGGTGACAACGTCAAGATGGTCGTCACCCTGATCAACCCGGTGGCGATGGACGAAGGCCTGCGCTTCGCCATCCGCGAAGGCGGCCGCACCGTCGGCGCCGGCGTGGTCTCGAAGATCATCGAGTAATCTGGTAGTATCTGCGCCCCGATGTTGCCTGGGTAGGGCATCGGGGCGTATCAAATGGGAAAGCAGGCACAGGATGTGCCTTGTGTTCCCCGGACCAGGAAGGGTCAATGCCATTCAGGCGGCGTCAACAGGCGACTGTTGACAGCTGCCTTGTGTGCCATTATGCTTCTACGTCTGGGCAGGCCGGGAAACTGGTCTGCCTACGTTTTTGAGGTCTATGGAGTGACCTTGTCGGCCTGCAGGAGTGTGGGCCGTCCGTATTCAGGAATTTCATGGGGCAAAGCAACCCAGAGGCTTTGTCTGTCGCTCTTTTAACGAAGGAACCTACCGCCATGGCGGACCAAAAGATCCGGATCCGGCTGAAAGCGTTCGATCATCGTCTGATCGACCGTTCGGCCAGCGAGATCGTTGAAACGGCAAAGCGGACCGGCGCGCAAGTGCGTGGCCCGATCCCGCTGCCGACCAAGATCGAGCGCTACACCGTTCTCGTCTCCCCGCACGTCGACAAGGACGCGCGTGACCAGTACGAGACCCGCACGCACAAGCGCGTGCTCGATATCGTTGACCCGAATGACAAGACCGTGGACGCGCTGATGAAGCTCGAACTGGCTGCCGGCGTCGACGTTCAGATCAAGCTGACCTGAGGACTACGACCATGACGAAGAAGTATTCGTTGGGCTTCGTGGGCCGCAAGGCCGGCATGAGCCGCGTGTTCACTGAAGATGGCCGCTCCATCCCGGTGACCCTGATCGAAGCAACCCCGAACCGCATCGCGCAGATCAAGACCGTCGAAACCGACGGCTACAGCGCCGTGCAGGTGACCGTCGGCGCGCGTCGCGCTGCCCTGGTCAACAAGCCGGAAGCCGGCCACTTCGCCAAGGCGAAGGTGGAAGCGGGTCGTGGCCTGTGGGAATTCCGCGTTGAAGACGCGCAGCTCGGCGATTTCGCCGTTGGCGGCGAAGTCAAGGCGGACATCTTCGAAGTCGGCCAGATCGTCGACGTCCAGGGTGTCACCAAGGGTAAGGGCTTCCAGGGCACCATCAAGCGCCACAACTTCCGTATGGGCGATGCAACCCACGGTAACTCGCTGTCGCATCGCGCGCCGGGTTCGCTGGGTCAGCGCCAGACCCCGGGTCGCGTTTTCCCGGGCAAGAAGATGTCGGGCCACATGGGCGCGGTGCAGCAGAGCACCCAGAACCTGGAAGTGGTCAAGGTCGACGTCGAGCGCGGTCTGATCGCCGTTCGCGGCGCCGTTCCGGGCGCGGCCGGTGGCGATGTGATCGTCCGTCCGGCGAGCAAGGCATAAGGAGAGATGACGATGGAACTCGTTATCACGGGTAGCAACAACAAGGTCTCGGTCTCCGAAGCCGTGTTCGGTCGCGATTTCAGCGAAGATCTGGTCCACCAGGTCGTCGTTGCTTACCGCAACGCCGGTCGCGCCGGCACCAAGGCACAGAAGACTCGCTCCGAAGTGGCTGGTACCACCAAGAAGTCGAAGAAGCAGAAGGGCGGCGGCGCGCGTCATGGCGCACTGACGGCTCCGATCTTCGTCGGCGGCGGTGTCACCTTCGCGGCCAAGCCGCGCAGCTTCGAGCAGAAGGTCAATCGTAAGCAGTACCGTGCCGCCATGTGCGCGATCCTGTCCGAGCTGAACCGTCAGGGCCGTCTGACCATCGTGGAGTCCTTCGACGTCGAAGTGACCAACACGAAGGGTCTGGTCGCCAAGCTGGCCGGCCTGGAAGTGGGCAAGCGCCCGCTGATCGTCACCGAAGAAGCGTCCGAGCACCTGTACCTGTCCGCCCGCAATCTGCCGTACGTGCAGGTGCGTGACGTCCAGGGCCTGGATCCGGTCTCGCTGGTGGGTGCCGACACGGTCGTCATCACCGCTGACGCGGTCAAGAAGGTCGAGGAGTGGCTGGCATGAACAGCAACGAAAAAATCTTCAGCGTGCTGCGTGCCCCGCGTGTCTCCGAAAAGACCGCGCGCCTGCAGGAACTCTCCAACCAGTATGTCTTCGAAGTTTCGAACGAAGCCACCAAGGCCGATGTAAAGGCCGCGGTTGAGCAGCTGTTCGACGTCAAGGTCGAAGCTGTCAACGTGGTCAACGTCAAGGGCAAGAACAAGTCCTTCCGTAACCGTGCTGGCCGCCGCGGCGATTGGCGCAAGGCGTACGTTCGCCTGGCCGATGGCCAGTCGATCGATGTAACGGCCAAGGCCTGAGGTACATCCCATGCCATTGATGAAATTCAAGCCCACTTCCCCCGGCCGCCGTTCGGCCGTGCGCGTGGTCACTCCCGACCTGCACAAGGGTGCTCCGCACGCTGCCCTGGTCGAGTCGCAGAGCCGCTCGGGTGGTCGTAACCACCATGGCCGCATCACCGTGCGTCACGTCGGTGGTGGTGCCAAGCAGCACTACCGCATCATCGACTTCAAGCGCAACAAGCTGGGCATCCCGGCGCGCGTGGAACGCATCGAATACGATCCGAACCGCACCGCCCACATCGCCCTGCTGTGCTACGTCGACGGTGAGCGCCGCTACATCATCGCCCCGAAGGGTCTGAAGGCCGGTGATCAGGTGATCGCTGGTTCGGATGCCCCGATCAAGGCTGGCAACACCCTGCCGCTGCGCAACATCCCGGTCGGTACCACCATCCACTGCATCGAACTGAAGCCCGGCAAGGGCGCTCAGATCGCCCGCGCCGCCGGTGCGGCCGTGCAGCTGGTGGCCCGCGAAGGCATCTACGCCACCCTGCGCCTGCGCTCGGGTGAAATGCGCAAGGTGCCGGTCGAGTGCTGCGCCACCATCGGCGAAGTCGGCAACGACGAGCACAGCCTGGAAAAGCTGGGCAAGGCCGGTGCCAAGCGTTGGCGCGGCGTCCGCCCGACCGTTCGTGGTGCTGCCATGAACCCGGTTGACCACCCGCACGGTGGTGGTGAGGCCAAGGCCGGCCAGGGTAACCCGCATCCGGTCACCCCGTGGGGTGTCCCGACCAAGGGTTACAAGACGCGCCATAACAAGCGCACTCAGCAGTTCATCGTCCGCGATCGTAGGGGCTAATCGACCATGGCACGTTCACTCAAGAAGGGCCCGTTCGTCGATCACCACCTCGTCAAGAAGGTGGAGGCCGCTGCGGGCAGCAAGAAGCCGATCAAGACTTGGTCGCGCCGTTCGATGATCCTGCCTGACATGGTAGGCATCACCATTGCCGTGCATAACGGCAAGAACCACATCCCGGTTCTCGTCAACGAGAACATGGTCGGCCACAAGCTCGGCGAATTTGCCATCACCCGGACCTTCAAGGGTCACGGTGGTGACAAGAAGTCGGGCAAGTAAGGAGAGATGACAATGGAAGCGAAAGCCATCCTGCGCACTGCGCGCATCTCCCCGCAGAAGGCTCGTCTGGTCGCTGACCAGGTGCGCGGTCTGCCGGCCGAACGTGCGGTCAACCTGCTGAAGTTCTCGGACAAGAAGGCTGCCCACCTGATCAAGAAGGTGGTGGAGTCGGCTATTGCCAATGCCGAGAACAACCAGGGCGCCGACGTCGACGAGCTGAAGGTTCAGACCATCATGGTTGATGAAGGTCCGACCCTGAAGCGTTTCATGGCGCGGGCGAAAGGCCGCGGTACCCGCATCCTCAAGCGCACCAGCCACATCACTGTGGTTGTGGGCGCCGCCAAGTAAGCGGATAAGGAAAAGACCATGGGTCATAAAGTTCATCCGATTGGTATCCGCCTCGGCATTTCCAAGGACTGGAACTCCAAGTGGTACGCCAACAAGGCCGAGTTCGCCGGTTACCTGGCAGCCGACCTGAAAGTGCGCGACATGCTGCGCAAGAAGCTGGCCCAGGCCGGCATCAGCAAGATCCTGATCGAGCGTCCGGCCAAGACCGCTCGCGTGACGATCCACACCGCCCGTCCGGGCGTGGTGATCGGCAAGCGCGGTGAGGACATCGAGAAGCTGCGCAAGGAAGTGAGCGAGATGATGGGCGTCCCGGCGCACATCAACGTCACCGAAGTGCGCAAGCCGGAACTGGACGCGCAGCTCGTTGCCGAGTCGATCGCCCAGCAGCTGGAGCGTCGCATCATGTTCCGCCGTGCAATGAAGCGCTCGGTCGGCAACGCGATGCGCCTGGGTGCCCTGGGCATCAAGGTCAACGTCGGTGGCCGCCTCAACGGTGCAGAAATCGCCCGTTCGGAGTGGTACCGCGAAGGCCGCGTGCCGCTGCACACCCTGCGTGCCGACATCGACTATGGCTTCGCTGAAGCCAAGACGACCTACGGCATCATCGGCATCAAGGTCTGGATCTACAAGGGCGAGGTCTTCGATTTCTCCCAGGTTGGCCAGGAAAAGCAGGACGACACCCCGTCGCGCAACGATCGTCACGATCGCGGCGACCGTGGTGACCGTCAGCGCCCGGCCCGTGAAGCGAGGTAACGACAATGTTGCAACCCAAGCGAACCAAGTACCGCAAGGTACACAAGGGCCGTAACGATGGCCTGAGCTGGAGCGCCAACGCTGTCAGCTTCGGCGAATACGGCCTGAAGGCAACCGCACACGGTCAGCTGACCGCGCGCCAGATCGAAGCGGCCCGCCGCTCGATCAGCCGCTACGTCAAGCGCGGCGGCAAGATGTGGATCCGCGTGTTCCCCGACAAGCCCATCACCAAGAAGCCCATCGAAGTCCGAATGGGTTCGGGTAAGGGTAACGTGGAATACTGGGTGGCCCAGATCCAGCCCGGCCGCATGATCTATGAAATCGAGGGTGTTTCCGAGGAAGTGGCTCGCGAGGCGTTCCGCCTGGCCGCCGCCAAGCTCTCGGTCACCACCACTTTCGTGACCCGTACGGTGCGCTGATGGATATCAAAACTCTCCGTGAAAAGTCGGCTGACGAACTCAAGGCCCACCTGATCGACCTGCGTAAGGAACAGTTCTCTGTCCGTATGCAGCAGGTCACCGGCCAGCTGCCGAAGACCCACGACATTCGCCGGGTCCGTCGCGAGATTGCTCGCGTCAAGACCCTGCTCGGCAGCACGAAGTAAGGATGGCCGCTATGAGCGACAATACTGAAAAGAAGACGCTGCGCACGGTCGAAGGCCGTGTCGTCAGCAACAAGATGGACAAGACGGTTACCGTCCTGGTTGAGCGTCAGGTCAAGCACGCGCTGTACGGCAAGTACATCAAGCGCTCGACCAAGCTGCACGCCCACGATGCCGACAACGCCTGCAAGGAAGGCGATGTCGTCCGCGTGACCGAGATTGCTCCGATGTCCAAGACCAAGAACTGGCGCGTGGTGGAAGTCATCACGCGTGCGGCTGAATAAGGAGTCTGAATCATGATCCAGATGCAGAGCTACCTTGACGTCGCGGACAATTCGGGTGCCAAGCAGGTGATGTGCTTCAAGGTGCTGGGTGGTTCCAAGCGCCGTTACGCCGGCATCGGCGACATCATCAAGGTCACCGTGAAGGATGCGATTCCGCGCGGCAAGGTCAAGAAGGGTGAAGTGTATGACGCCGTCGTGGTGCGTACCCGCAAGGGTGTGCGTCGCGCCGACGGTTCGCTGATCCGCTTCGACGGCAACGCGGCCGTCCTGCTGAACAACAAGCAGGAGCCGATCGGTACCCGTATCTTCGGGCCGGTGACCCGTGAACTTCGTTCGGAGAAGTTCATGAAGATCGTCTCGCTCGCTCCCGAAGTGCTGTGAGCGACAGGAGATAATCATGGCTAACCGTATCAAGAAGGGCGACCAGGTTGTCGTCAACGCTGGCAAGGACAAGGGCAAGCAGGGCGAAGTCGTCCGCGTCGACGGCGACCGTGTGGTCGTCGCCAACGTGAACATCGTCAAGCGCCACACCAAGCCGAACCCGCAGGCAGGTGTTGCAGGCGGCGTGGTCGAGCGCGAAGCTTCGATCCATATCTCCAACGTGAACGTGCTGAACCCGGCTTCGGGCAAGGGCGAACGCGTTGGCTTCAAGGTGCTGGAGGATGGACGCAAACTGCGTGTGTTCCGCTCCAGCGGTGAGGCGCTCGACGCCTGAGGAATGTGAAGATGACTTCCCGTCTCGAAAAGATCTACAAGGAAGAAGTGGTGCCGGCGCTGATGAAGCAGTTCGGCTACACCAATCCGATGGAAGTACCGAAGCTCGTCAAGGTCACCCTGAACATGGGTGTCGGCGAGGCTGCCACCAACAAGAAGATCCTGGAAAACGCCGTCGCGGACATGACCAAGATTTCCGGCCAGAAGCCGGTTGTCACCAAGTCGCGTATCTCGGTCGCGTCGTTCAAGATCCGTGATGGTTGGCCGATCGGCTGCAAGACCACGCTGCGTCGCCACAAGATGTACGAGTTCCTGGACCGCCTGATCAACATCTCGCTGCCGCGCGTGCGCGACTTCCGTGGTGTTTCCGGCCGTTCCTTCGACGGCCGCGGCAACTTCAACATGGGTGTGAAGGAACAGATCATCTTCCCGGAAATCGACTTCGACGCCGTCGACGCGATCCGCGGCATGGATATCGCCATCACCACCACTGCGAAGACCGATGCGGAAGCGAAGGCGCTGCTGGCAGCGTTCAAGTTCCCGTTCCGTAACTGATCTGTCGAGGAAACCGAAATGGCAAAGACCTCCATGGTCAACCGCGACATCAAGCGGGAAAAGCTGGCCAAGAAGTACGCTGAAAAGCGTGCGGCTCTGAAGAAGATCGTGTCCTCCGTGGACGCGACCTACGAAGAGAAGATCGAGGCCGCAACCAAGCTGGCCAAGCTGCCGCGCGATTCGTCGCCGAGCCGCCAGCGTAATCGTTGCGAGCTGTCGGGTCGTCCGCGTGGCGTCTACAGCAAGTTCGGCCTGGGCCGTAACAAGCTGCGTGAAGCCACCATGCGTGGCGACGTGCCGGGTCTGCGCAAGGCCAGCTGGTAACCCCAGCCGGCCCTGCGATCAGGAGCCCCTTCGGGGGTTCCTGAACCGGGCAGGGGAGGCATTCAGCTTTCCCGACGCAAAAAAACCGAGGAGCCCGGCGCAAGCCGGGCTCTTTTGGCGTATACTCCCGCGTCTTGCCCTGCGCAAACGGGGTCGTAGGAGTGGGCTTCCGGCCCGCTGCATCAAGGGACCTGGCCCGTTTCCAGGAGACAACAGATTTTCGCGAAAGCGGATATCGGTGCACTCAAAGGTACTCATATGAGCATGACTGATCCCATCGCCGACCTGCTGGTCCGCATCAAGAATGCGGCCGCGGTGGGCAAGCAGACGGTGAAAGCCCCGTCGTCCAAGATCAAGGTTGCGATCGCCCAGGTCCTGAAGGACGAGGGTTACATCACCGACCTGCGCGTGACCCAGCTGGAAAACAACAAGTCCGAGCTGGAAATCGTGCTGAAGTATTTCGAAGGCAAGCCGGTCATCGCGACCCTGAAGCGCTTCTCGCGTTCGGGCCTGCGCCAGTACCGCGGCAAGAGCGAGCTGCCGAAGGTCATGAATGGCCTGGGTATCTCCATCATTTCCACCTCCAAGGGCATCATGACTGATGCGCAGGCGCGCCAGCTGGGCGTCGGCGGCGAAGTCCTGTGCTTCGTGGCCTAAGGCGAAAGGAGTAGAACTATGTCCCGCGTAGCCAAGAAGCCGATTACCCTGGGTAAGGTTGAACTGAACGTCCAGTCGGACAGCGTCACCGCCAAGGGCCCGAAGGGCACCCTGTCGCTGGCCAAGCCGGCCGGTATTGCCATCAACGTCGACAACGGCGTTGCCACCCTGAGCACCGAAAGCGCTGACCTGGTCGCACTGACCGGTACCGTGCGTGCGATCCTGTCCAACATGGTCAAGGGCGTGTCCGAAGGCTTCGAGCGCAAGCTGGAGCTGGTGGGCGTGGGTTACCGCGCTGCCATGCAGGGCAAGGACCTGAACCTGTCGCTGGGCTTCTCGCACCCGGTCGTGTTCGTGGCGCCGGAAGGCATCACGCTGTCGACCCCGACCCAGACCGAGATCCTGGTCCAGGGCGCTGACAAGCAGGTCGTCGGTGAAGTTGCCGCCAAGATCCGTGCGTTCCGCAAGCCGGAACCGTACAAGGGCAAGGGCGTGAAGTACTCCGACGAAGTCATCATCCGTAAGGAAGCCAAGAAGGCATAAGCGCGAGTCCCTCGCAAGAGCCCGCACATCCCTGTGCGGACTTCTCAGGGAAAAGCTCTTCCTTCAGCTTTCAAGGAATAATCAAAATGAACAAGAACATCGCCCGCCTGCGTCGCGCCAAGTCGACCCGTGCCCACATCCGTGAGCTCGGCGTCGCCCGCCTGTCGGTGCTGCGCACCGGCCAGCACCTGTACGCCCAGGTCTTCACCGCCGACGGCTCCAAGGTGCTGGCTGCTGCCAACACCACCCAGGCCGACGTCATCGAAGGCCTGAAGAACGGCAAGAACGCCGATGCTGCTGCCAAGGTTGGCCGCATCGTTGCCGAGCGCGCCAAGGCCGCCGGCATCGAGAAGGTTGCCTTCGATCGTTCGGGCTACCGCTACCACGGCCGCATCAAGGCCCTGGCAGAAGCCGCCCGCGAAGCCGGCCTGCAGTTCTAAGGGACAAGGGCAGGGGGCCATTGGCCTCCTGCCCACCTGCTCGCCAGCCTGAGTGAGGCTGGACGGCGCCGCTCTTCTGCAGCGGCCCACCGGAACAACGCGTCACGCCACAACCATAAGCGGCTTCGAGCCGTACATACCCAAACAACCAAGGAATCAACATGGCAGAAGAGCGTCAGCAGCGGGGTCGCGATCGCGACCGTAACCGCGAAGAGAAGATCGACGACGGCATGATCGAAAAGCTGGTCGCGGTCAACCGCGTCAGCAAGACCGTCAAGGGTGGCCGCCAGTTCACCTTCACCGCCCTGACCGTCGTCGGCGACGGCGAAGGCAAGGTCGGTTTCGGCTATGGCAAGGCCCGCGAAGTGCCGGTTGCCATCCAGAAGTCGATGGAACAGGCCCGCAAGAACCTGGTCAGCGTTGACCTGAACAACGGCACCCTGTGGCACACCATCAAGGATGGTCACGGCGCAGCCCGCGTGTTCATGCAGCCGGCTTCGGAAGGTACCGGCGTGATCGCCGGCGGTGCCATGCGCGCCGTACTGGAAGCCGTTGGCGTGAAGAACGTGCTGGCCAAGGCCACCGGTTCGCGCAACCCGATCAACCTGGTGCGTGCCACCGTGAAGGGCCTGGCTGCTGCACAGTCGCCGGCTCGCATCGCGGCCAAGCGCGGCAAGAAGGTGGAGGAACTCAACCATGGCTAATGAGTCCAACAAGACTGTCAAGGTCCGCCTGGTGCGTGGCCTGCGTGGCACCCAGTCGCGTCACCGCCTGTCGGTGCGTGCGCTGGGCCTGAACAAGCTCAACGATGTGCGTGAACTGAAGGACAGCCCGCAGGTGCGCGGCCTGATCAACAAGGTTCAGTACCTCGTCCAGGTTGAGGAGTAATCGACCATGACTCTGCGTCTCAATGAACTGAGCCCGGCACCGGGCGCCCGCACCGAGCGTACCCGCGTCGGTCGCGGTATCGGCTCGGGCCTGGGCAAGACTGCCGGCCGCGGCCACAAGGGTTCGTTCGCCCGCAAGGGTGGCGGCAAGATCAAGGCTGGCTTCGAAGGCGGCCAGACCCCCATGCAGCGTCGTCTGCCGAAGATCGGCTTCCGTTCGCCGATCGCCAAGGACACCGCTGAAGTGCTGCTGTACGCACTGGACAAGCTGCCGGCCGGTGAGATCGACTTCGCCGCCCTGCGTGCTGCCAAGCTGGTTCCGAGCACTGCCAAGAAGGCCAAGGTCGTCGTCAAGGGCGAAGTGACCAAGGCGTTCACCCTGAAGGGTATTGCTGCCACGGCGGGTGCCAAGGCCGCGATCGAAGCTGCCGGCGGCAGCGTAACGGAGTAAGAAAATCATGGCGCAAGCTGGCATCGGTAACCTCGCGGGCGGAATGGGCAAGTTCACTGAACTTCGCCAACGTTTGCTGTTCGTCGTCGGGGCTTTGATCGTCTATCGCATCGGCTGCTACGTGCCGGTGCCGGGCGTCAATCCCGATGCCATGCTTGCCATGATGCAACAGCAGGGCGGCGGCATCGTGGACATGTTCAACATGTTCTCGGGCGGCGCCCTGCACCGTTTCAGCATCTTCGCGCTGAACGTGATGCCGTACATCTCGGCATCGATCGTGATGCAGCTGGCCGTGCACATCTTCCCCGCCCTGAAGGCGATGCAGAAGGAAGGTGAGTCCGGCCGCCGCAAGATCACCCAGTATTCGCGCATCGGCGCCGTGCTGCTGGCAGTGGTGCAGGGCGGTTCGATCGCACTGGCCCTGCAGGGCCAGGTCTCGCCGTCGGGCGCTCCGGTCGTGTATGCGCCGGGCATGGGCTTCGTGCTCACCGCCGTGGTCGCGCTGACCGCCGGCACCATGTTCCTGATGTGGGTCGGTGAGCAGGTCACCGAGCGCGGCATCGGCAACGGCGTGTCGCTGATCATCTTCGCCGGTATCGTCGCTGGCCTGCCGGGTGCGATCATCCACACCTTCGACGCCTACCGCGACGGCAACATCCAGTTCATCCAGCTGCTGCTGATCGCCATTGTCGTGCTCGCGTTCACCTTCTTCGTGGTGTTCGTCGAGCGTGGCCAGCGCCGGATCACGGTCAACTACGCACGCCGCCAGGGCGGTCGCAACGCGTACATGAACCAGACCTCGTTCCTGCCCCTGAAGCTCAACATGGCCGGCGTCATTCCGGCAATCTTCGCCTCGAGCCTGCTGGCCTTCCCGGCCACCCTGGCCATGTGGTCCGGCCAGGCGGCCAACCAGAGCAGCTTCGGCCAGGTCCTGCAGAAGGTCGCCAATGCCCTGGGCCCGGGCGAGCCGCTGCACATGATCGTGTTCGCTGCGCTGATCACCGGTTTCGCGTTCTTCTATACCGCGCTGGTGTTCAACTCCCAGGAAACCGCTGACAACCTGAAGAAGTCGGGCGCGCTGATTCCGGGCATCCGTCCGGGCAAGGCCACCGCCGATTACATCGACGGTGTACTGACCCGCCTGACCGCAGCCGGCTCGGCCTATCTGGTGATCGTCTGCCTGCTGCCGGAACTGATGCGCACGCAGCTGAACGCCTCGTTCTACTTCGGCGGTACTTCGCTGCTGATTGTGGTGGTGGTGGTGATGGACTTCATTGCCCAGGTGCAGGCGCACCTGATGTCCCACCAGTACGAGAGCCTGCTGAAAAAGGCCAACCTGAAGGGCGGCAACCGCGGCGGTTTTGCCCGCGGCTGATTGGCCTGTTATACTTTCGTCTTCCTGACGTGATGGTCCCTCCGCTTCGCGGACTCCGGCCACACAAACGAAGGGCGGCCCCCGCAGCGG
>NZ_JAOBZT010000059.1:0-27788 GCF_029839005.1 Stenotrophomonas sp. GD03958
TGGCGGCTGTGCGTTCGGGCGCTTGCGAAGCAGTGCTTCGCAAGCAAAGCGCCCTCACCCATGTAAGCTCGGTCGGCCCCGCAACCGGACCCACCCCGCCTTCGACAGATTTCTGCCGCTGTTGGTGGGTGCCGACCTTGGTCGGCACGGGGTCGGATCCCGTGGCGACGCAACGGGCTCTGACCCGGATTTACGCTCGATAGGGTCAGAGCCGTTTTCCGTTGGAAAACGGCTCCGACCCCGCGCTTCTCAGGCGCCGGTCGCCACCGGGCGGCTGCTGTCGCTCACCCAGCCGCTCCAGGAGTCGGCATAGATGCGCGCGCCGCTCAGTCCTGCGCTTTCCATCGCCAGCAGCAGGTGGCAGGCGGTCACGCCGGAGCCGCACATCAGCACCACCTGCTGCGGATCGCGGTTGCCGATCACGCCCTGCAATTCGGCGCGCAGTTCCTGTGCATCGCGCAGGCGGCCGTCGGCGACGTTCAACGCAAACGGGCGGTTGACCGCGCCGGGTACGTGGCCAGCGACCGGGTCCAGCGGCTCCACTTCGCCGCGGAAGCGTTCACCTGCGCGTGCGTCGACCAACCAGCCCGGTGCATGTTTCAGGCGCGCGGTGATTTCATCGGCGCTGGCGACCTGGGTGGTGTCGAAGCGGCCCGGGTAGGCAGGCAGCGCTGTCACTTCACCCTGTCCCGTCGCCAACGGATGCCCTGCGGCCTGCCACGCGGCGATACCACCATCGAGCACAGCCACCTTGGTGTGCCCGATCAGGCGCAGCAGCCACCACAGGCGCGAGGCGGCCATGCTGCCGTCGCTGCCATCGTAGACCACCACCTGGGTGTCGAGGCCGATGCCCCACTGCCCCAGTTTCGCGGCAAAAGCATCGCTGTCGGGCAATGGGTGACGGCCATGGCCGATGCGGCCGAGATCGGACAGATCGCGATTGAGATCGGCATGCACCGCAGTCGGGATGTGCCCTGCCAGGTACTGGCCGCCCGCAGCCTGCGGGTCCGCCAGCGAAGCACGCGCATCGACCACGCGCACGGCGGTACTGGCGGTCGCACGGGCGTCGACCACGCGTACGCCTTCGCCCAGTGCAGCGGCCAGGGTGTCGACATCGACCAGGGTGGTCCACGGCTGCTTGATCGGGTTCATTGCACTTGCTCCAGGCGGCGACGCAGGTTGTAGAGGATGGCCGCGGTCGCCCCCCAGATGCGCTGGCCGGGCCAGCCATACTCAAGGACGTGGCGGATGCGGCCGCGATGATTGATTTCGACCTGGCGCAGGCTGTCAGGGGCCATCAGGTAGTCCAACGGCACCTCGAACACTTCGGCCACTTCACTGGGCTGCGGCACCGGCACGAACTCCGGATCGACCACCGCCACCACCGGCGTGACCCGGTAGCCGGTGATCGTCACGAAGGGGTCGAGATAGCCAAGTGGCTGCACCTGGCCGGGCGCCAATGCGATTTCTTCCTGGCTCTCGCGCAGGGCGGCCGCCAGCGCGTCGCGGTCATCGGGTTCGGTGCGGCCACCGGGGAACCCGACCTGGCCGCCATGTGTACGCAGGGTTTCAGTGCGACGGGTGAGGATGACCTGCGCGCCGTTGGCGCGCGGCACGATGCCGGCCAGCACCGCCGCCTCCACAGGCGGCCCCGGTGGCAGCAGGTCGATCAGCTCGCTGCGGTTCCAGCCGTCGCCGGCCGGCGGTTCGGCCAAAGGATGCAGTGCGCGCACCAAGCGCTCGTGGTCGGCCAGCGATCCGCGTAGCGATTGCTGCAATTGTGCACGCAACGGTTGCACGCGGTGCAGGATGCGGCTGCGTTCCTCGTTGTTCATTGACGACCACCGCGCGATTTCTTCGAGATGCCGCCCGCAGCCGGTGCATTGCCGGTCCGGATCCAGCGTGCACACTCCGATGCAGGGACTTGCGACAACACGCGCCGTTTCTTCCATTGTTTGCACCCGCCAACAGTAGCGCGATCGGGCTGAATTTGCGCGGGTGGCCCGGCCGGACGGTAGAGTCGACTGTCAGTCGACTCGCGCGCGCAGCGCGGGCGTTTCCCCGATGTGACCCAAGAGCGGTCGACTGACAGTCGTCTCTACCGTCAGCACTGCGCAAACAAAAACGCGCCGGTGGGGTCACCGGCGCGTTTGGTTTACTGCTTCGATTTACTTGACGCTGACCAGCTTGATCTCGAACTGCACAGCCACGTTCGGCGGGAACGGGGTGCGCGGGTCCGCACCGTAGGCCTGGTCCGGCGGCAGGGTGACTTCCCACTTCGAGCCTGCCGGCATCTGCAGCAGGGTCTCGCGCATGGCCTTCATTTCGACTTCGCTGACCTTGATCGACGGGATCTGCTGGGCCGGGCGGGCTTCGGTCGGGCGCTGGCCGTACGGGAACGGACCGGCCACTTCCAGCTGCACGGTGCTGGCCTGGGTCGGCTTGGCACCCTTGCCGGCTTCGATCACGCGGTACTGGACGCCGCTCGGCAGCGACTGCACGCCGGCCTTGGCTTTGTTCGCCGCGATGAACTGATCGCTCTTGGTCTTGTTTTCGGCAGCAGCCTTCTCGTACTCGGCCTTGGCAGCCTGGGCACGGCCCTGCTCGCGCTTCTGGAACGCTTCAACGGCCGGCTTCAGCTGCTCGGCGGTGATCGCCGGCTGCTTCTTGGCGTAGGCATCCTGCAGGCCCTTCACCACCGAGTTGATGTCCAGCTGCTCACCACGACCGGTCAGCTCCGCCAGGTTGTTGCCGTAGTCGTAACCGAAGTAGTAGCTCAGCTTGCCCTTTTCGGACGAGACGTCCTGGGCGAAGGCATTGCCCGTCAGGGCCAGGGCCGCGACGGCGACCGCGATAGAACGCAACTTCATCAAACAGTTCTCCAGGGGTGGTAACTCAGGGACGTTCTGCGCCGCCCTGAGGCGACGGGTTAGGATAACGGGCGCAACGTGTAACCGCTACTCACGATGCAGGCTATGACCCGCCTGCGTTTGCAGAGTTCAATATCACTTTTTTTTAACGTTTCAGGAGTTTTCCCCGTGGCCGATGCCCTGATCGCTGTCTACGACGACGGCGCCATCCGCACCGTGACCGTCCAGCGCCCGGACAAGCTCAACGCCCTCAACGCCGCGACCCTGCAGGGCCTGGCCGATGCCTTCAGGGACGCCGCCGCCGATCCGGAGGTGCGCGTCGTGGTATTGACCGGGGCGGGCCCCAAGGCGTTCGTGGCTGGCGCCGACATCGCCGAGATGAACACACTCAGCGCGGTTCAGGGACGTGATTTCTCGCTGTTGGGCCAGGCCCTGATGCGCCAGATTGAACGGATGCCGAAGCCGGTCATCGCACGCGTGAATGGTTTCGCACTGGGCGGTGGACTGGAACTGGCGATGGCCTGCCATCTGCGCATCGCCGCAGATACCGCCAAGGTCGGCCAACCGGAAATCAACCTCGGCCTGATCCCCGGCTTCGGCGGCAGCCAGCGGCTGCTGCGCCTGTGCGGCCGCGCCACCACCCTGGAGCTGTGCCTGCTGGGGGCGCCGATCGCCGCCGCGCGTGCGCTGGAACTGGGCATCGTCAACGAAGTGGTGCCCGCCGACGCGCTGGACAATCGCGTGCAGGACATTGCCCGCCAGCTGGCACGCTCGGCCCCGCTGGCCCTGCGTGGCCTGCTCGATGCGGTGCACGTGGGCGGCGAATGCAGCCTGGACGCGGGCCTGGAGTACGAAAGCGCGCAGTTCGGGCTGCTGTTCGCCACCGAAGACATGCGCGAAGGCACCAGCGCCTTCCTGCAGCGTCGCCCACCCGCTTTCCAGAACCGCTGACGGCATGACTTCCCGACCCGATCCCGCCCAGTTGTTTGCCCGGGTCCAGGCGGACGATATCGATGGCGCGCTGCAGGCCGGGCTGATGGACTACGTCGCCCAGCCTGGTGATGACCGGCTGCTGCCCGGGCACCCGGATCTTCCGCATCGCCTCGGCCAGGCCCAGCAACAGCTGCGTCGTGCCTGGGCCGCGCGCGAACGCTACCGCGCCCGAGCGGTGCGCCTGGCCCGCCGCGAAGCCGAACGTGACGCGCGGCGCACGCCCGCCCCGGCGCCGGACGTGAAGCCCGCCCTGCCCGCCGCGGCAGCCGCCATCCTCGCCCGGGCCAAGGCCCGCGCCAGCGGCAAGGAGCAGTAATGGCGACCACGAAGAAAACCGCACGCGCCCCGGCGCGGCGTGGCGGCACGATGCCGCGCGCCGACGTGGTGGAGATGTTCACCCGCCTGCGCGAACTCAACCCGCACCCGAAGACCGAACTGGAGTACAGCTCGCCGTTCGAGCTGCTGGTGGCGGTGGCGCTGTCGGCGCAGGCCACCGACGTCGGCGTCAACAAGGCCACGCGCCGATTGTTCCCGGTCGCCAACACCCCGGCAAAGATCCTTGCGCTCGGTGAGGACGGGCTGAAGCAGTACATCTCCACCATCGGGCTGTTCAATGCCAAGGCGAAGAACGTGATCGCCACCTGCGCGATCCTGCTGGAGAAGCATGGCGGTGAAGTGCCGCGCGATCGCGAAGAACTGGAAGCGCTGCCGGGCGTGGGCCGCAAGACCGCAAACGTGGTGCTCAACACCGCCTTCGGCGAGCCGGTAATGGCGGTGGACACGCACATCTTCCGCGTCGCCAACCGTACCGGCCTGGCCCCGGGAAAGAATGTGCGCGAAGTGGAAGACAAGCTGGTGAAGGTGATCCCCGCCTATTTCCTGCTCGACGCGCATCACTGGCTGATCCTGCACGGACGTTACGTGTGCAAGGCGCGCAAGCCGGATTGCCCGGGCTGCGTGATCGCCGACCTGTGCCGGTTCAAGGACAAGACCGCGGCCGAGTGACGGCCGCATCCATGCAGGGCGTGGATCGACTGCAACCAAGGCGCAATCCGGGCGTCATACGCAAACGGTTTCAATGGCAGGCCCTGCCGTGACGGGGCCTGCGGTGGATGTCTGTCGCGCGTGAACTGTCACATTTACGCAATCTTTACCTTCTAGCCTGCGCGCATCTTCCCACCTGCCTGCAAGGCTCCTCTCCATGAAACTGCATCACCAACTCCTGACGGTGGCCGTGGCTGCTGCGCTGTATGTGCCGGCTGCACACGCCGAAGTCGCCATCGACGTGATCGGCGGTTCGGAAATCACCTTCGAAGGCCTGGTCCAGGCCGACGGCAACTGGTTCCACAACGATGTGGTGGACCTCAACGGTGGCGACGCCGGCAACGGCAAGAACAGCGAATTCGAACTGCGTCGCGCCGAGCTGGTGCTCAAGGGCAAGGGCCCGGGCAACGTGGAGTGGGTGGTCGGCTATGACGCCAAGGCCGACAAGTTCCTCGACACCAACGTGAAGTACAAGCTGCTGGGCAACGCCAACCACTTCCTGCAGCTGGGCCAGTTCAAGCAGCCCAACAGCCTGGAAGAACTGTCCAGCACCAAGAACAACGATTTCATTTCCAAGGCAGCGGTCACCAATACCTATGCCATCGCCCGCCGCCTGGGCGGCGCGTACAGCTACGGCCAGGACAACTGGTCGGTGACCGCCAGCGCCTTCGGCCGCGAGCTGACCCGCAACCTGGCCCACGGCAGCGGCTACGGCGCGCGTGGCACCTGGGCCCCGATCAATGAAAAGGGCCAGGTCCTGCACTTCGGTCTGAGCTACGTCAACTACGACGCCGACGCCGACACCCTGCGCGTGCGTGCGCGTCCGAATGCCGACCTCGCCACTGCCCGCCTGGTCGACAGCGGCAACCTGACCGACACCGACCGCGTCAGCACCATCGGTGCCGAAGCGATGTACTTCCAGGGCCCATTCAAGGCCCAGGCCGAGTACTACACCAGCAAGGCCAAGCGCTACGACCACGACAACTACACCAGCGACGGCTACTACATCAGCGGCGTGTGGAACGTCACCGGCGAGACCTGGAGCTACAAGGGCGGCACTCCGGGCACCGGCCTGCCGAACAACCCGGCCGGCGGCCAGTGGCAGCTGGGCGTGCGCTACGACCACATGGACCTCAATGACGGCAACCTCGCCGCCAATCCGGTCGCCGGTCGCCCGCCGATCGTCGATGGCGTGCTGGGTGGCAAGATGGACATCTGGACCGTGGGCGCCAACTGGTACCTGCGTTCCAACTTCAAGCTGATGCTCAACTACGTGATGGTCGACAGCAAGAAGTACAGCTCCACGGCGCGCGGTTTCGTCAACGACGATCCCAACATCCTGGAAGCCCGCGCGCAGTTCTTCTGGTAAGTCCCGCCACCTGCATTGAACCGCGAAGGCACGGCACCGGCCGTGCCTTCGTCGTTGCATCGGCACCCGCGCTGCCCAGCCGGCGCAGCGGACGTGACATCCCTCATGACGCGTGTCACGCCCGCGTCATATGACAGACGCGGGCGTGTCACGCAACCGTTATGGAATGTGCACCGAAACGTCGGGCAACCGCCCTTCGACCACCACCCCAGGAGTCTCCCCGTGATCCACGCCTTCAAGTCGCGCGCCGCTGTCGCCATCCTGGCTGCATCGTCCGTGTTCGCCGCCAACGCCGCCGATATCACCGGCGCGGGCGCATCGTTCATCTACCCGGTCATGTCCAAGTGGTCGGCCGACTACAGCGCTGCAACCGGCAACAAGGTCAACTACCAGTCCATCGGTTCCGGCGGCGGTATTGCCCAGATCAAGGCCAAGACCGTTGATTTCGGCTCTTCCGACGCGCCGCTGAAGCCGGAAGACCTGGCTGCTGCAGGCCTGGCGCAGTTCCCGTCGGTGATCGGTGGCGTGGTGCCGGTGGTCAACGTGGCCGGCATCGCGCCGGGCGCCCTGAAGCTGGACGGCGCCGTGCTGGCCAACATCTTCCTGGGCAAGATCAAGACCTGGAACGACCCGGCCATCGCCGCACTGAACCCGGGCGTGACCCTGCCCAACGCCAAGGTCACCGTCGTGCATCGTTCGGACGGCTCGGGTACCACCTTCAACTTCGTCAACTACCTGTCCAAGGTCAGCCCGGAGTGGAAGAGCTCGGTCGGTGAAGGCACCTCGGTGCAGTGGCCGGCCGGCATCGGCGGCAAGGGCAACGAAGGTGTTGCCGCCTACGTGAAGCAGATCAAGGGCGGCATCGGCTATGTCGAACTGTCCTACGCGCTGCAGAACAAGCTCTCCTACACGGCGATGAAGAATGCCGCCGGCAAGTTCGTGCAGCCGAGCGACACCTCGTTCGCTGCCGCTGCCGCCAGTGCCGACTGGGCCAACGCCCGCGACTTCTACCTGGTGATGACCAATGCGCCGGGCGCCGAGTCCTGGCCGATCACTGCCACCAACTTCATCCTGGTGCAGAAGACGCCGAAGAATGCTGCCAATGGCAAGGCGACCCAGGAATTCTTCCGCTGGGTCTACAAGAACGGCGATGCCCAGGCCCGCCAGCTGGACTACGTGCCGCTGCCGGACAGCCTGGTCCGCCAGATCGAGACCTACTGGTCGCAGAACCTGAAGTAAGCGCGTTCCCCCGCAGGAACGGGGGCGGCGGGTCCTCTCTCCCCCGCCGCTCCCACCCGGGCGCGAGATCCTCGAGATCTCGCGCTCTTCTTGTTCTTGGGGATGCGCCTGACTCTGTAGAGCCGAGCCAGGCTCGGCTGCGCTCTGGAGCGTGCGGACCAACGGTCCGCAGCTACCGAGGGCAGGGAACAACCGAGCGCGGGCTCGGCTCTACCTTGCACCGGCCGTCATATCAGTGCGCAGATCCGGGGTTTCTGGGCAACTGCCGGATCGGCGCCAACCCTGTGAAACCCTTGTCAGAACGTGATCCAGGGCACCTCTGTCATGGTCGTAATACGGCTGTAACAAAAACATCATTTCATAGCCGCATCCGCCGACCGCGTCGGCTCTTCCCCGCTATGGAGTGACCATGAAACTGCACTCGGCCGGCCTTGCCGCCCTTTCCCTGGCCATCGCCCTGGGCCTGTCGGCCTGCGGTGGCGACAAGCAGGCCGCGCAGCAGCCGGCCACCGACGGTGCCGCTGCCCCGGCCGCTACCGGTGCCAAGGTGACCGCCGAAGTGTCCGGTGCCGGCGCGTCCTTCATCTTCCCGCTGGTCTCCAAGTGGTCGGCCGACTACAACGCCAGCACCGGCGCCAAGATCAACTACCAGTCGATCGGCTCCGGCGGCGGCATCGCCCAGATCAAGGCCGGCACCGTCGACTTCGGTTCGTCCGACAAGCCGCTGAGCAGCGAGGAGCTGGCCCAGGCCGGCCTGGCGCAGTTCCCGTCGGCCATCGGCGGCGTGGTGCCGGTGGTCAACATCGAAGGCCTGGAAGCCGGCAAGCTGCGCCTGAGCGGCGCCCTGCTGGCCGACATCTTCCTGGGCAAGGTCAAGACCTGGAACGACCCGGCCATCGTCGCCGCCAACCCGGGCGTGAAGCTGCCGGACGGCAAGATCACTCTGGTCCACCGTTCGGACGGTTCGGGCACCACCTTCAACTTCTCCAACTACCTGTCCAAGGTCAGCCCGGAGTGGAAGAGCAAGGTCGGCGAAGGCACCTCGGTGCAGTGGCCGGACGGCGTCGGTGGCAAGGGCAATGAAGGCGTCGCTTCCTATGTGAAGCAGATCAAGGGCTCGATCGGCTACGTCGAACTGGCCTACGCGCTGCAGAACGGCATGCCGTACACCGCCATGCAGAACGCGGCCGGCAACTGGGTCGAGCCGAGCGCGGAAACCTTCGCCGCCGCGGCCGCCAGCGCCGACTGGGCCAGCGCCAAGGACTTCAACCTGGTCATCACCAATGCCCCGGGCGAGCAGGCGTGGCCGATCACCGCCACCAACTTCATGCTGATGCAGAAGAAGCCGAAGGATGCCAAGCGCAACCAGGACACCCTGGCCTTCTTCAAGTGGGCCTTCGAGAACGGCCAGGCGCAGGCCAACGAGCTGCACTACGTGCCGCTGCCGGCCGAACTGGTCAAGCAGATCGAGGCCTACTGGGCGACCGACCTGAAGTGAGGGACTCGACGGTGCCCGCCCCGCGCGGGCACCGCTTGTTCCACGCCGTGCCGCCCCGCCCCTTCCTGGCCCAGCCGTCCCCATGAATGCCATCGCCCAGCCTGTAGCCGCCCCGTCCACGCGTGATGCGCGTGATGCCCGCAACGACACACTGTTCCGATGGGTGCTGGTCGGCACCGTCATCTTCGTCCTGATCGCCCTGGCCTGCGCCGCGCTGTCGATGCTGTGGGGCGGTCGCCATGCCCTGCAGATGCAGGGACTGAGCTTCTTCTTCTCCGCCGACTGGAATCCGGTCGAAAACAAGTTCGGCGCTCTGGCTCCGATCTACGGCACCCTGGTCACCGCCGTCATCGCGATGGTCATCGCCGTGCCGGTCAGCTTCGGCATCGCCTTCTTCCTCACCGAAGTCGCGCCGCGCTGGCTGCGTGGCCCGGTCGGTACCGCCATCGAACTGCTGGCCGGCATCCCTTCGATCATCTACGGCATGTGGGGCCTGTTCGTGCTGGTGCCGGTGATGACCGAGTACGTCACCCCGTTCCTCAACGAGACCCTGGGCGAATGGCCGGTGATCGGCCCGATGTTCCAGGGCCCGCCGCTGGGCATCGGCATGCTCACCGCCGGTTTCGTGCTGGCCATCATGGTCATTCCGTTCATCTCCTCGGTGATGCGCGAAGTGTTCCTGACCGTGCCGACCCGCCTGAAGGAATCGGCCTATGCGCTGGGCTCCACCAAGTGGGAAGTGAGCTGGGACATCGTCCTGCCCTACACCCGCTCGGCGGTGATCGGCGGCATCTTCCTCGGCCTCGGCCGCGCCCTCGGCGAGACGATGGCGGTGGCCTTCGTGATCGGCAACAGCGTGCGCCTGTCGCCGTCGCTGCTGGAACCGGGCACCACCATTGCTGCGCTGATCGCCAACGATTTCGGTGAAGCCACTGAAACCTACCGTTCGGCCCTGCTGCTGCTCGGCTTCGTCCTCTTCATCGTCACCTTCGTGGTGCTCGCCATCGCCCGCTTGATGCTGATGCGCCTGTCCCGCAAGGAGGGCAACTGATGTCCACCACCGCTGATTCGCTGTACCTGCGCCGCCGCATCGGCAACGTCGTTGCGATCACTGCGTCCTGCGCCACCGCCCTGTTCGGCCTGTTCTTCCTGGGCTGGATCCTGTTCACCCTGGCTGCCAAGGGCCTGGCCGGCATCAACTGGGATCTGTTCACCAAGATGACGCCACCGCCGATGCAGGACGGCGGCCTCGCCAACGCCTTCTTCGGCAGTGCCGTGATGTGTGCACTGGCCATCGGCATCGGCACCCCGCTGGGCGTGCTGGCCGGCACCTGGCTGGCCGAGTATGGCAACGCCCGCAAGGCCGGCACCGTGGTTCGCTTCGTCAACGACATCCTGCTGTCGGCGCCGTCCATTGTGCTGGGCCTGTTCGTCTACACGCTGTATGTAATGCAGACCGGCGGCAATTTCTCGGCGTTCGCCGGCGCCCTGTCGCTGGCCTTCATCGTGCTGCCGGTGGTGGTGCGCACCACCGACGAGATGCTGCGCCTGGTGCCCTCGCAGATGCGCGAAGCGGCCCTGTCGCTGGGCATCCCGCAGTGGAAGGTGATCGTGCAGGTGCTGTACCGCAGTGCCTCGGCCGGCATCATCACCGGCATCCTGCTGGCGCTGGCCCGCATCTCCGGCGAGACCGCTCCGCTGCTGTTCACCGCCTTCGGCAACCAGTACTGGAACAACAACATCTTCCAGCCGATGGCTTCGGTGCCGGTGGTGATGAACCAGTTCGCCGGCAGCCCGTACGAATCCTGGCAGGTACTGGCCTGGGCCGGTGCCCTGGTGCTGACTGTCTTCGTGCTGCTGGTCAGCCTTGCCGCCCGCGGCATCCTGCTGCGCAACCGTATCTCCCATGACTGACCTTTCCGTGGACAACGCCATGAACGACCTTTCCAACGCCGTGCCGATGCAGCGCATCGCCGTGCCGTCCTCGCACGAGAGCCTGCACACGCCGTCGCCGGTGAAGCTGGCTGCGCGTGGACTGGACTTCTACTACGACAAGTTCCACGCCCTGAAGGGCATCAACCTGGAAATCCCGGAAAAGCGCGTGACCGCGCTGATCGGTCCTTCCGGTTGCGGCAAATCGACCCTGCTGCGCATCTTCAACCGCATCTACGCGCTGTACCCGAAGCTGGAAGCGCGCGGTGAGGTGCTGTTGGACGGCGAGAACATCCTGTCGCCGAAGTACCCGATGAACCGCCTGCGCAGCAAGGTCGGCATGGTGTTCCAGAAGCCGGTGCCGTTCCCGATGACCATCTTCGAGAACGTGGCCTACGGCATCCGCCACCACGAGAAGCTGAGCAAGGCCGATATGGCCGACCGCGTCGAGCAGGCACTGCGCCAGGGTGCACTGTGGGACGAAGTGAAGGACAAGCTGGGGCAGAGCGCGCTGGGCCTGTCCGGTGGCCAGCAGCAGCGCCTGTGCATCGCCCGTGCCGTGGCGCTGCGCCCGTCGGTGCTGCTGCTGGACGAGCCGACCTCGGCGCTGGATCCGATCTCGACCAGCCGCATCGAGCAGCTGGTGGAAGAGCTCAAGCACGAGTACACCATCGTCATCGTCACCCACAACATGCAGCAGGCCGCGCGCGTTTCCGACTACACCGCCTTCATGTACCTGGGCGACCTGATCGAGCACGACCGCACCGAAGTGATCTTCTCGCAGCCGTCGCAGCGGCAGACCGAGGACTACATCACCGGTCGCTTCGGCTGATCGACGCTGATCCTTCGCCACATGTCCCAGCCAGGCACGGCCTGGCTCCACCCGGATTGCAGACCATGAACCTTCCCAACGACCACATCGTCAAGAGCTACGACGAAGAGCAGCAGCGCCTGGTGGCCGAAATCGTGCGCATGGGCGAGATGGCCGTCGCCCAGCTCGAAGCGTCGATGGACGTGATCGAGAAGCGCGACGAGAACGCCGCCCATCGCATCATCGCCAACGACGAAGCCATTGATGCGCTGGAGCAGCAGATCAGCCATGACGTGATGCGCCTGGCCCTGCGTGGCCCGATGGCGCGCGACCTGCGCGAGATCCTCGCTGGCCTGCGCATCCCGGCCGACATCGAACGCATCGGCGACTATGCAGCGAACGTGGCCAAGCGTTCGATCGCGCTGGGCAAGGTGCCGCCGCTGCCGCAGATCCAGGGCCTGCGTGCGCTGGGCCGCCTGGCCGCGCAGCAGGTCCGTCGTGCCATTGCCGCCTACCGCGACAATGACGCCGACGCCGCACTGGAACTGCGCGAGGACGACGCCCGCCTGGACGCACAGTACACCGCGCTGTTCCGCGAGCTGCTGACCTACATGATGGAAGACCCGCGCAACATCACCCCGTGCACGCACCTGCTGTTCATGGCCAAGAACCTGGAGCGCGTGGGCGACCACGCCACCAACATCGCCGAGAACGTATGGTTCCTGGTGCACGGGGAGCAGCCGCTGCCGCCGCGCGAGAAGCGCGACGAGACCTCCAGCACCGGCCAGCCCTGACGCTGCACTGCAACACCGGAGTCGACTCCAAGGTGGCCGCTGTCCTGGTGACAGCGGCCTTCTTGTTTCTGGGCGTTCCGGCGATTCATCCACGCATGGCGTGGATCCACCGGGAACCGTGTTCCCCTTCTGTAACAAACCTCACGAAAATTTGAGGTCTTGGCGAGGATTCGTTGAGTAGGATCGCGGCACCATCGTTTCCACCGGCATCCCTGCCGGCCACCCGGGCACCCGCCCACACCACCCAGGAGCACGACCGATGAGCAGTTCCAACAAGACCCTGTCCCTGCTGACTGCTACCGCCCTGGCCGCCGGCCTTGGCATCACCGCCAATGCCTCGGCGCTGAGCATGAGCGACCTGGCCCAGGGCTATCTGGTGGCTGGCCAGGCTGCCAAGGCCAGCACCGATGCCAAGGGCGCCGAAGCCAAGACCTCCGCAGAGGCCGCCAAGCATGCCGAAGGCAAGTGTGGCGCAGATGGCAAGTCCGCCGAAGGCAAGTGCGGCGCCGACAAGGGCAAGGCTGCCGGTGCGGCAGCAGGCGCCAAGGCTCAGGCCGGCGACAAGAAGGCCGCCGAAGGCAAGTGTGGCGAAGGCAAGTGCGGTGGCAAGCACTGAGGTCCGCGCCAGCATCGCCAACCTGCGGTCGCCGCTTCGTGCGGCGGCCGTCGGGTTGGGGCTGCGCCGGGCGCTGTTGCAGGAGCTGCGCGATGCACCGGCTAGCGATTTCGATTTCCTCGAATGCGCGCCGGAGAACTGGATCCATGTCGGCGGCCCCGCCGGTGACGCACTGGCCGAGCTGGCACAGCGCCATCCGCTGAGCTGCCACGGCCTGTCCCTGTCGCTGGGCGGCACTGCGCCACTGGATACGCAGCTGTTGGAGCAGGTTGGCCAGTTCCTGGAAAAACACCGCGTGCCGCTGTACAGCGAACACCTGAGCTACTGCAGCGACGACGGCCACCTGTACGACCTGCTGCCGATCCCCTTCACCGATGAAGCGGTGCGCCATACCGCCGCACGCATCGCCCGCGTGCAGGACGTGCTGGGTCGCCGCATCGCGGTGGAAAACGTGTCCTACTACCTGGCACCGGAACCGGCGATGGACGAACTGGCCTTCACCAACGCCGTGATTGCCGAAGCCGACTGCGACCTGCTGCTGGACGTCAACAACGTCTACGTCAACGCCTGCAACCACGGTTACGACGCCGACGCGTTCATCGCTGGCCTGCCCGCAGACCGCATCGTCTGCCTGCACGTGGCCGGGCATCTGGACGAGGCACCGGACCTGAAGATCGATACCCACGGCAGCGCGGTGATCGACCCGGTCTGGGAGCTGCTGGCACGCACCTATGCGCGCATCGGCGCTCGCCCCACCCTGCTCGAACGCGATTTCAATTTCCCGCCCTATGCCGAACTGCGCGGCGAACTGCAGACCATCCGCCGCCTGCAGGCCGTGCACGCGGAGGCGGCATATGGCTGATACCCCCGCCACGCTGCGTGCGCAGCAGCACGCATTCACCGCCTATCTGCGAGATCCCCAGGGCGTGCCGCCACCGGGCGGGCTGGAGCCACGGCGCGTCGCGGTCTACCAGCGGCTGCTGTTCAACAACCTGCTCGGCCTGTTGAGCAACGGCTTTCCGGTCTGCGTGCGCCTGCTCGGCGTATCAGCCTGGAGCGGACTGGTGCGCCACTACTTCGCAACCCATCGCTGCCAGACGCCGCTGTTCACCGAACTGGCCGCCGAATTCGTGCAGTGGCTGCAGGCACAGCCGCAGCTGCCACACCCTGCGCTGGCCGAACTGGCCCACTACGAGTGGGTGGAAACCGCGCTGTACCAACTGGACGCCGAACCGCTGCCGGTCGTAGCGGACATCGACCCGCTGCGGGTGCCGCTGCAGCGCTCACCGCTGGCGTGGCCGCTGCTGTACCAATGGCCGGTGCACCGCCTCGGCGCCGAGGACGCACCTACCCAGTTGCCGGCCGAGCCGACCGGCCTGCTGGTGCGTCGCGAGGCCGATGGCGAGGTGCGCTTCGCCGTACTCAGCCCGCTGGCGGTGTACCTGCTGTCCAGCATCGGGGAGCAGCCCGGCCTCGATGGACATGCCTATCTGAAGCAACTGGCCGCCGCGCATGGCCTGGCCGAACAAACGCTGGCCGAACCCGGTGCCGCGCTGCTGCAGCAGTTCCTGCGGGCCGGCGTGATCGGCCCTTTGACCGCACCTGCCTGACGCCTCCCTTCCCCGCCCCGGAGATGCACCGATGAAGCTTCCGCCCCTGGCCACCGCGCGTGGCCAGCTGGACCGTCTCGCCCCCTGGTTGGCCCCGCTCGGCCTGCGGCTGCTGCTGGCCTGGGAATACTTCGAATCCGGCCGCGAGAAACTGCAAGGCCAGAACTGGTTCGCCGATCTGCAGGACGCCTTCCCGTTTCCGTTCAACCAGCTGCCCGCTGCCCTGAACTGGCAACTGGCCACCTGGTTTGAACTGCTCGGCGCAGCCTGCCTGCTGTTCGGCTTTGGTACCCGTTTTGCCGCTGCCAGCCTGCTGGTGCTGACCGTGGTGGCCACCTACGCCGTGCACTGGCCAATGCAATGGAACTCGTTGGGCGACCTCGCCATGGGCTATGCGATCACTGACCAAGGCTTCGGCAACTTCAAGCTGCCGGTGCTGTTCATGGCGATGCTGCTGCCGCTGGTCTTCACCGGCGCAGGCAGGCTGAGCGTGGATGCGTTGCTGTGGCGGTGGCATCCGTCGGGTACGACGGCACGTCCCGCGGTCCGGTAGATGCCGACCTTGGTCGGCGCATCGCGTGCGAACCAAGGCTGGCACCTACCGGGTTCTGCCACGGTGGCGGGCATGGGCTGCGTGGCCGGGCGCTCAGGGTCGCTCTGCTAGAATTCACGCATGACCGACCCCATTCCCGCACCTGCCGCCGCTCCCGATTCCGCAGTATCCCAGGCGCAGCGCGCGATGTCACAACGCTTCCGCGGTTTCCTGCCGGTGGTGGTGGATGTGGAAACCGGCGGCTTCGACAGCCAGCGCAACGCGCTGCTGGAAATAGCCGCAGTGCCGATCGAGATGGACGAGAACGGCCTGCTGTACCCGGGCCAGACCGCCAGCGCCCATGTAGTGCCGGCCGAAGGCCTGGAGATCGACCCGAAGTCGCTGGAAGTGACCGGCATCATCCTCGACCATCCGTTCCGGCTGGCCAAGGAAGAAAAGGCCGCACTGGACCACATCTTCACCCCGGTGCGCGCAGCAATGAAGAAATACGGCTGCCAGCGCGCGATCCTGGTCGGCCACAACGCCCATTTCGACCTTGGCTTCGTCAACGCCGCCGTGGCCCGCACCGGTCACAAGCGCAACCCGTTCCATCCGTTCAGCGTGTTCGACACGGTCACCCTGGCCGGCATCGCCTACGGGCAGACCGTGCTGGCGCGCGCCGCCACGGCCGCCGGGCTGGGCTGGGATGCCAACGAGGCACACAGCGCGGTGTATGACACCGAACAGACCGCGCGGCTGTTCTGCACCATCGCCAACGCCTGGCCGCGGTAAGGCAGCCAACGGCGCAACCGCATCCACGCAGTGCGGACCAACGGTCCGCACCCACCACTCACCGCACGGTGGATCCACGCCATGCGTGGATGCGATCAACCAATACTCGTACGATCGCGGCCATCGCTCTTGGCGCGGTACAGTGCACGGTCTGCGCGCTGGTACAGCAGCGCCGGGGTGCGGTCGTCGGCATCGAGCTCCACCAGGCCCGCGCTGAAGGTCACGCGCAGGCCTTCCACACCGGCCCAGTCCGGGTGGTCATGGAACAGGCCGCGCAGGCGTGCGCACAGCTGTGCGGCCTCTTCCAGGCGGGTGTCGTTGAGCAGCAGCGCGAACTCTTCACCGCCGGTGCGCGCCGGCAGGTCCGAATCGCGGCAGGCCGCAGCGATCAAGCGCGCCACCTGCACCAGCACGGCATCGCCGATGCTGTGGCTGTGGCGGTCGTTGACGTCCTTGAAGTGGTCGATATCCAGCACCACCAGGCACAGTGGATGACCACTGCGCTGCGAACGGGCGAAGTCGCGGGCAAGGGTTTCGTCGAAGGCGCGGCGATTGGGCAGGCCGGTCAGTGCATCCTCGCGGGCCTGCCGTTCAAATGCCTCAGCCTGGCGTGCCAGGCGCTCGGCCAGTTCGGTCTTTTCCTGGTTCAGCGCCTGCAGGTGCACGGTCTTGGCCTGCAGGTCGAAAGTTGCTTCGTCCACCCGCCGTGCCAGGCGCAGGTTGCTGGCCTTCAACTGCTGCAGCAGCAAGCGGTACAGCGCCACCAGCCCGGCCAGCAGCACCAGTGCCCCCAGCACCTGCACGCTGCGTCGCTGCCACCAGAACGGCTCCACGGTGAAGCTCCACACCGCCTCCTGCTGGCCCCAGCT
Organism: Stenotrophomonas sp. GD03958; assembly: GCF_029839005.1. Lineage (NCBI taxonomy): Bacteria > Pseudomonadati > Pseudomonadota > Gammaproteobacteria > Lysobacterales > Lysobacteraceae > Stenotrophomonas > Stenotrophomonas sp. GD03958. Next base: position 16,970 of record NZ_JAOBZT010000059.1, read on the forward strand.
GCCACCGGGATGTGCCGCCGCCACGTGCAGGGTGTATTCGCCCGGCGGCAGGCCGACGAACTCCACGCTGCGCTGCGGGCCGCGCTCGACCCAGCCGGCATCAAGCCCATCCAACCGCGTGCGGTAACGGATCCGGTCAGACATCAGGTAGCTCAGGCCGACATAGCTGACCGCCAGGCGGCGGCCGCCGGGAATGGCGTTGCGATCCGGTCCTTCCCAATGCACCGGCGCGCCATCCACCTGCACGCTCTCGATCGCGGCGGGCGGCGATGGCCGCTCGCGGAAGCGCTGCAGGCGCTGCGGATCAACCGTGCTCAGGCCACCGGCAGTCACCACCCAGAACGTGCCGTCCTGGCGCAGGATCGCCGAAGGCCCCGAGCTGCCGTTGGCCTGCGCATTGGTCATGCCGTCGATCTCGTTGTAGCGCTCCACCATCACCCGGGGTGCTCGGCCATCGGCCACCGCGTTCAGGGTAGCCATGTCGGTGCGCAGCACGCCTCGGTTGCTGCTGACCCACACGTTGCCAAGACGATCAGGCACCAGCTGGAACACCGCGTCCACCGGCATACCCTGCTCGAGCCCCACCCGCGCCAGCATCCCGTTCCGCCAGCGGTACAGGCCACGGTCGCTGCTGATCCACATCGCGTCGCCCAGCTGGTGGAAGCCGAACACGCTGCGGCCACCGCCCATCGGCGCGAGGTCGATCGACTGCACGTGGTCGCCGCGCAGCACGCGGATTCCCTCGATGGTGCCGATCCACAGGTTGCCCTGATGATCGTGCTCAAGCGCGGTGATCAGGCCCCCGGGCATGCCCGCCATGCTTGATACCTGCACACGGTCGCCGTCGATGCGGACCACGCCCTTCTGCGTGCCGGCCCAGACCACGCCCTGCGGGTCTACGCTGATCGCGCGGATGTTGCCGCCCGGCATGCCATCGGCAGCGGCGTAGTTGTGCCGCAGCCGGCCGTCGGGACCAAGACGGTAGACGCCATCGCCGAACGTGCCGACCCACAGGTCACCGTCCGGTCCCTGCGCCAGGCTGAGCACCGAAGGTGCCTTGCCACCGCGGTTGTGCAGGGGCATCGCACGGAAGCGGCCGTCGGCCGTCTGCAGATCGAGGCCGCTGGCGCTGCCCACCCAGAGCTGGCGGTCGCGGTCCTCGAACACGGTGCGCACATAGTCGCCACTGAGCCCATCGCGCTCGGTGTAACTGCTGAACAGCGTTTCGCGCAGGCGGTACAGCCCGCCGTTGGCGCCCACCCAGATGCTGCCCTCGGCGTCCTCGCGCAGGCTGACCACGCGTCCGCCCGGCAGGTTCAGGCCTGCCGGCAGCCGCTCCAGGCCATGGGCGGAGATGCGCAGCAGGCCCTGGTTCTCGGTGCCCAGCCAAAGGTCACCATGGCGATCCTGCAGCATCGAGGTCATGTGCAGCTGTCCCGGCAGACGGTGCATCAGCACCAGCTGGTCATCTTCCACCCGGTACAGGCGCTCGCCGGCGACGATCCACAGCGCACCATCCGGCGCACGGTAGGGCCATGAAAGACCACTGCCGGCCCCCAGTCCCCAGGCTGCGGGCGCGCGTTTGAGCACGCCGTCGTTGTCGCGCAGCACCAGGCCGTCCAGCGTACCGACCCAGACCCGGTCCTGCGCATCGACCACCAGCTTGGTGAAACTCATCGCCATCGGAAGGTCGGCCGCCGGCGCCTGGTAGACGATGCCATTGTCCGGTGTCAGATAGCCGATGCCCTTGCCCTCGTACAGCAGCCACAGCCGGCCCTGGCTGTCCATCTGCATGGACTGGATCAGCACCTGCGGCGTATCGGCCTGGTGCTCCCAGACGCGCCACTGGCCATCGCTGCCACGGTGGCTGACGTTGCCGCGCGAATCACTGATCCACAAGCCACCCTGGCGGTCGACGAACAGCGCGCCGATGCCGTTGTCGCGCAGGCCCGGGCGGGTGCTGCGGTCGAACACGGTGAAATCCAGGCCGTTGTAGCGCACCAGGCCTTCCCAGGTCGCGAACCACAGGTGGCCTTCGGGGGTCTGCGCGATGTCACGCAGCGAGTTGTGCGGCAGGCCATTGCGCGAGGTCCATACATCAATGGCATAGTCGCGCAGCGGCGGCGCCCCTTCCTGCGCAGCCACCGGCAGCGCGAGGGCCAGCAGCAGGCACAGCAGGCCCTGTCGCAGCCATCGACCGATATCTGATCCGCGGCGCTCCGCCCAGCGCCGGATGTCCCCCTGTGCGGCCATCAGTGCAGCGGCGGCGGCCAGGCAGGGCTGCCGTGCCTGGCAGCGTGCGGGAACAGCCGGGCAGCGCGGAGCGGCATGCCGGCGGGAACGGGCTGGCTCATCGGGGGGGAACTGGGAAGTTGGGCAGATGATAGGCCAAAGCCGGCCCACCGCGTCACCATCGCCAGCTGCGAAGGCTCAGCCGGCGCGCCCCGGCGGCGTCACCTGGGCGCTGGCCGGCCACTGCACCACCGCCTCCAGCCCGCCTTCGGCACGGTTGCGCAGCCACAGCCGCGCCCCATCCTTCTCGGCCAGGGCGCGGGCGATGGTCAAGCCCAGCCCGGCCCCGCCGGTCTGGCGCGAACGCGAGGTTTCCACCCGCACGAAGGGATCAAACACCGCCTCCAGCTGCTCCTCGGCCAGGCCCGGGCCATCATCGGCCACCACCACGGTGATCGCACCCCCACTGCGCTCGACCCGTACCCGCGCCCGTTGCGCATACATCACCGCATTGTCCACCAGGTTGGAGAACAGGCGGTGCATGGCCAGCGGGCGCAGCATCAGCACCGCCCCGCTGCCGCCTTCGAAGACCACATCGGCGCCGCCTTCGGCGGTGTCCTCGACAATGCTCTCCAGCAGCGAATCCAGGTCCAGTGCTGCACGCTGCTCGGCACTCTCGGCACTGCGGGCCAGCTCCAGGCCCTCGCGTACCAGTGCCTGCATCGCGGCCAGATCGCCAATCAGGCGCTCACGCAGGGCCTCGTCGCTGACATTCTCCAGCCGCAGCCGCAGCCGCGTCAGCGGCGTCTGCAGATCGTGGGTGATCGCTGCCAGCATCTGCGTGCGCTCGGCCAGGTGCCGCTGCAGCCGGTGCTGCATGGCGTTGAAGGCTTCGGCGGCGCGCTGCACTTCGCGCGGCCCGCGCAGCGGCAAGGGATCGCGCTGCAGGTCGTCGCCCAGGTCTTCGGCGGCAGCGGCCAACTCCTGCAGCGGCGCGCTTGCAATGCGCGCGACGATATAGGCCAGCACCGCGATCGCCAACACCAGCAGGGTCAGGAACCACGGGTCAACGGCGAGGATGCCGTTGTGCGCTACCGCCGGCGAATCCAGCGCCAGCTTCAGCAGCGTGCCATCGGTGAGCGTTACGTCCACCGCGCGGCACTTGGGCGGAATGAACGCCGGATCACGCTCGCGCGGGTGCTTGCGATGCCCGGGCGGCGGCGGCGGCAGCAGTTCCTGCAGCTTGGGGATGCAGGAGCGGAATGAAGCGAAGTGCACGTGCGCGCGTGCGACCGGGCCTGGCCGGTCATCCAGCACTTCCATCAGAGCTGTATCGGCCCGCCCCAGGCGCGCGCCGGGTTGCAGGGCGCGGACGCTGGGCCCACCGATCTCGAGCAGGCGCTCGCGCAGTTCCGGATTGCCGTCCAGCAGGTTGACGTAACCCTGCAGGCGGTCGGCGATGCGGTTCAGGTTCTGCCGCTCGAACTCCTGCTGCCGCTTGGAGGTGGCGAGCATGGTCGCGCCGATCGCGGCCACGCTCATGCCCAGCAGCAGGATCACGAACAACCGCCCGACCATCGAGGACAGGAAATGGCGCAGGCGTTTCATCGCGGCCTATTCCAGGTTCACCGAGGAGGCCAGTACATAGCCTTCGTTGCGAACGGTCTTGATCAGCCCATCCGGGCCACCGTCGTCGCCCAGCTTGTTGCGCAGCCGGCTGACCTGCAGATCGATGGCACGGTCCTGTGCCTCGTAATTGCGCCCGCTGCTGAGCGCGACCAGCTGCTCGCGCGACAGCACCTTGTTGGCATGGGCAATGAACACCCGCAGCAGCCGGAACTCGGCGCCGGACAGCACCACCACGCGGTTGTCCGGGTCAACCAGATGGCGGTGTTCCAGGTCGAACACCCAGCGCGAGAAGCGCGCACGGCGAATCGCCAATGGCTCCAGGTTGGCCGGCAGCGCCTCGGTCCGGCGCAGCACATTGCGGATGCGCGCCAGCAGCTCGCGCGGCTCGAACGGCTTGGCCAGGTAGTCATCGGCGCCCATCTCCAGGCCCAGCACGCGGTCAATCGGCTCGGCACGAGCCGTCAGCATGATCACCGGCGTGTTCGAGCGCGCGCGCAGGTCGCGGCACAGGGTCAAGCCATCCTCACGCGGCAGGTTGAGGTCGAGCACGATCAGGTCCACGTGCTCACGGTCCAGCAGCTGGCGCATGGCGGTGCCATCAGCCGCCGTGCTCACCTGGTAGCCGGCGCGGCCGAGCTGCTCGGCCAGCAGGGTGCGGATGTCATTGTCGTCGTCGACGATCAGCAGTCGATGCATCGTGTTTTCAGTCTCCATGTCGCGATCATCCCGTGTCGGCAGCTGAACCGCATCCGGGGCAATGCGTACCAGTGTATCCACCGATGGTCGGGATACCTGTGGTTACGCCTGTTTGCCGACAGTGTTACATAGAGACATACCCCGAGGATTGAGCCGCCTGTCGCCCGGTCTTCACAATGCCCACCAACGCCGCCCGCGCGGCCCCGAGAGTGAAGCCACGACGTGACGTTCCGCCTGCTGCCCGCGACCCGCCGGGGTCGCCTGATACTGGTCGCCCTGCTTGCCCTTGCCGTCGCTGCAGCCGCCTGGTGGCTGCTGCGCAAGCCGGCCGTCCCGGCGGTGGCGACCGCGCCCGTCAGCCGTGGTGACATCGAGCAGACAGTGGAGGCCACCGGTGTGATCGACGCCTACAAGCTGGTCAGCGTCGGCGCCCAGGCCTCGGGCCAGATCAAGTCGCTGAAGGTACAGCTGGGCGACACCGTGAAGGAAGGCGACCTGATCGCCGAGATCGATGCCACCACCCAGCAGAACCAGGTGCTCAACGCGCAGGCCTCGCTGGACCAGGTCACCGCGCAGCGCGCCGTGCAGCAGGCCACCCTGCGCCAGGCCGAACTGGAATTCGCGCGGCAGCAGCAGATGCTGGCTGCCGAAGCCACCTCGCGCCAGGAATATGATGCCGCCGAGGCGCAGTTGAAGACCGCCCGTGCCCAGCTGCAGTCCTACGAGGCGCAGATCAAGGGCCGCGAAACAGAACTGGGCACCGCCCGCGCCAACCTGGCCTACACCCGCATCACCGCGCCGATGGACGGCACCGTGGTGGCGGTGGTGGCGGAGGAAGGCCGCACCGTGAACGCCAACCAGACCGCACCGACCATCGTGATGCTGGCGCGGCTGGACGTGGTCACCGTCAATGCCGAGATCTCCGAGGCCGACGTGGTCAAGATCAAGCCCGGCATGCCGGTGTACTTCACCACGCTGGGTGACCCGGACCGCAAGTACCACGCCACGCTGCGCCAGATCAATCCGGCGCCGGCCTCGATCGCCAATGAAAGCTCCTCCAGCTCCAGCAGTTCGTCCAGTTCCAGTTCCAGCAGCGCGGTCTACTACAACGCGCTGTTCGACGTGGAGAATCCGGACGGCACGTTGCGCATCGACATGACCGCGCAGGTCTCGGTACTGCTCAAGCAGGCCAAGGGCGTGCTGATGGTGCCGGCGGTGGCGCTGGGGCCGAAGCGCCGTGGCGACGAGCGCATGGTGCGGGTGCTGGACGACAAGGGCCAGCCACAGCCGCGCAAGGTCAAGGTGGGCATCAACAATGGCGCCTCCGCCGAGATCCTGTCCGGGTTGAAGGAAGGCGAGCGCGTGGTGGTCGGCGAGGCCAGTGCAGCTGCGGCCGGTGCCGGTGGCGGGAACCGAGGCGGCATGCAGATGCGGGTCGGCGGCCCGGGCATGGGTCCGCGCCGATGAGCACGACGGCGCCGCTGCTGCGCCTGCGCGACCTGCGACGCGAGTTCCCGGCCGGTGATGATGTGATCGCCGTGCTGCGCGACGTCAATCTCGACATCCATGCTGGCGAGATGGTCGCCATCGTCGGCCAGTCCGGCTCGGGCAAGTCGACACTGATGAACATACTCGGCTGCCTCGACCGCCCCACCCGCGGCAGCTACCAGGTGGCCGGCCGCGAGACCGGAAAGATGGCGCCGGATGAACTGGCCGAACTGCGCCGCGAATATTTCGGTTTCATCTTCCAGCGCTACCACCTGCTCGGCGACCTCGACGCGCGCGGCAATGTGGAAGTGCCGGCGGTGTACGCCGGCAGCCCGGGCGCAGTGCGCAATGCGCGTGCCGAGCAGCTGCTGCAACGCCTGGGCCTGGGCGACCGCATGCATCACAAGCCCGGCCAGCTGTCAGGTGGCCAGCAGCAGCGCGTGTCGATCGCACGCGCGCTGATGAACGGCGGCGAGGTGATCCTGGCCGACGAACCCACAGGCGCGCTCGATACGAAATCCGGTGAGGAAGTGATGGCGATCCTCGGCGAACTGCATGCCGAAGGCCACACCATCATCATCGTCACCCACGACATGAGCGTGGCCCAGCACGCACAGCGCATCATCGAGATCCGCGATGGCGAGATCATCGCCGACCGCGCCAACCCGAATGCGCCGGCCTACCGTGCGCAGCGCGAAGCCAGTACCGGGGCCGCCCACGGCAACAGCTGGCGGGCGGCCCGAGACCGCTTCACCGAAGCGTTCCGCATGGCGCTGCTGGCGATGAACGCCCATCGGCTGCGGACCTTCCTGACCATGCTCGGCATCATCATCGGCATCGCCTCGGTAGTGTCGGTGGTGGCGCTGGGCAACGGCTCGCAGCAGCAGATCCTGCAGAACATCAGCGCGCTCGGCACCAACACCATCGACGTCTATCCCGGCCGTGGTTTCGGCGACATGCGCTCGGCCCGGGTGCAGACGCTCAAGGCCAGCGATGCCGATGCACTGGCAAAGCAGAGCTACGTGGACAGCGCCACCCCCAGCGTATCGACCTCGGTCACCGCGCGTTATCGCAACCAGTCGTCGACCGCCCAGGTCAGCGGCGTCGGCGAGCAGTTCTTCCGGGTCAAGGGCGTGACTCTGCTCAGCGGCAGCTTCTTCGATGCCGATGCAGTCAAGGGCCTGGGCCAGGTGGCGGTGATCGACGAGAACACCCAGGCCCAGTTCTTCCCCGATGTCGACCCGGTCGGACAGGTGATCCTGCTCGGCAACGTGCCGGCACGCGTGGTCGGCGTGGCCAAGCGCCAGAGTTTCGGCTTCGGTGGCAGTACCAGCCTCAGCGTGTGGGTGCCGTACACCACGGTGATGTCGCGCATGCTCGGCCAGAGCCACGTCTCCAGCATCACCGTACGTGTGGACGACGACACACCGATGGATGCGGCGCAGGAAGCAATCACCCGCCTGCTGACCCTGCGCCATGGCACCGAGGACTTCTTCCTCAGCAACAGCGCGGAGATCCGCCAGACCATCGAGCAGACCACGCGCACGATGACCCTGCTGATCGGTGCCATCGCCGCCATCGCACTGCTGGTCGGTGGCATCGGCGTGATGAACATCATGCTGGTGTCGGTGACCGAGCGCACCCGTGAGATCGGGGTGCGCATGGCGGTGGGTGCACGGCAGAGTGATATCCGCCAGCAGTTCCTGATCGAGGCGGTGCTGGTGTGCCTGCTCGGCGGCGTGCTCGGCATCGGCCTGGCGCTGCTGCTGGGCTCGATGATCGGCCGCTTCGCCAGCGATTTCCAGGTGCTGTTCTCCACCGCCTCGATCGTTGCCGCGTTCGCCTGCTCGACCTTGATCGGCGTGGCGTTCGGCTTCCTGCCCGCACGCAACGCCGCGCAACTCGATCCGGTGGAGGCCCTGGCCCGCGAATGAAGAAGATGATCCGACTGCCCTTCCCCGCTCCCCGGCACCTGCTGCCGGCCGGTGCGGTTGTACTCGCCCTGTCCGGCTGCGCATCCGTCGGCCGCTATCCGGTGCATGACCCGGCCGTGGCGGCGCAGTATGGGCGTGGCGATGCCACCCTCAATGCACCGGCCGACGGCCCGCGCAGCAGCCTGGATACACCCGGCCGCGACATCCGGCAGGACACCTGGTGGACCGGCTTCGGCGATGAACGCCTCGACCGTCTGGTGGCGCAGGCGCTGGCCGCCAACAGCGATCTGGCCGCCGCCGGCCTGGCCGTGCAGCGTTCACGCCTGCAGGCCGGCCTGGCCAGCAATGCGCTGTGGCCGCAGCCTTCGTCATCGGGCGTCAGCGGCAGTGCCAGCCGCGCCACCGACCAGGCCGATGACTGGCGCCGCAGCTATTCCACCGGCGTCTCGCTGGGCTGGGAAGTGGACCTGTGGGGGCGCCTGCGCACCCAGCGCGACATCGCCCGCTGGGAAGCCGAAGCCAGCGAGGAAGACCGGCAGAACACCGCGCTGCTGGTGATCGGCGACACCATCACCCAGTACTGGAACCTGGCCTATCTCAACCAGTCCATCGCCACCGGCCAGGCCAACCTGGAGCGGTTGGAACGTACCCGCGAACTGGTGCAGGCCCGCTTCGACGCCGGCGCGGTATCGCGCCTGGAAGTGCGCCAGGCGCTGCAGAACCTGCAGTCGCAGCGCTCGGCGCAGAGCGCGCTGGAACAGCAGCGGGTGGAAGTGCGCAATGCACTGACCGTACTGCTGGATGGCACGCCCTGGCCGCAGCAGGACGAACCGCAGGACCTGCTGGGCGCACGCAGCCCGGACATCGTCGAGGGGTTGCCGGCCGACCTGCTGGGCCGCCGTCCCGACCTGCGCGCGGCCGAGCTGCGCCTGCGCAACAGCCTGAAGACGATCAAGGTCACGGCAACCCAGTATTACCCGGCGTTGAGCCTGACCGGCAGTCTCGGTTCCAGCGCCACCTCACTGGGCAATGTGCTGCGCAATCCGGTGGCCACGCTGGGCGCGGGCCTGTCACTGCCGTTCCTCAACCTGCAGCGCGCGCAGCTGGATACCGACATCGCCGGCACCGCCTACCAGATCGCCGCGGCCAACTTCCGCAAGACGCTGTACACCGCGCTCTCGGAAGTGGACAACGCGCTGTCGGCACGCGAGCAGCTGGCGCGGCAGGTGGCGGCCTCGCAGGCGTCGTATGACGAAGCGGTGGAAGTGGAACGCGCGCAGGAAGTGCGTTACCGCGTGGGCGCGACCGACCTGCGCACCTGGCTGGAAGCGCAGCAGACCCGGCGCGATGCCGAGCTGTCACTGGCGCGCGCGCGGCAGGGCCAGCTGAACAACGATGTGACCCTGTTCAAGGCGCTGGGCGGCAGCGCGGGGTAGCGGCTGCTGTGGAGCCGAGCCCATGCTCGGCTGCTTCCTTGATCGGGTATGCGATCGCCGAGCGTGGGCTCGGCTCTACAGATCAGCCGCGCTGGCGCACGGCCTCGAACAGGCTGACGCCGGCGGCGACAGAGACATTCAGGCTCTCGATCTCACCCGGCATCGGGATCTTGACCAGGCCATCGCAGTTCTCGCGGGTCAGGCGGCGCAGGCCATCGGCCTCGCCCCCCAGCACCAGGGCGATGTTGCCCTTCAGGTCCAGCTGGTACAGCGAAGCGGTGGCTTCGCCGGCCAGGCCGTAGATCCACACGCCCTGCTTCTGCAGGTCCTTCAGGCAGCGCGACAGGTTGGTCACCGCCACCACCGGGATCAGATCGGCGGCACCGGCCGAAGTCTTGCGTACGGTCGCGTTCACCGTGGCCGACTTGTCCTTGGGGATGACCACTGCGGTTGCACCGGCCGCAGCGGCCGAGCGCAGGCAGGCGCCAAGGTTGTGCGGGTCCTGCACTTCGTCCAGCACCAGCAGCAGGGCCTTGCCCTCGGCTGCGGTGACCAGGCCTTCCAGCTCGTTCTCGCTGTAAGTGCGGGCGGCGGCATAGCGCGCGGCCACGCCCTGGTGGCGCACCGAACCGCCGACACCGTCCAGCGCCTGGCTGTTCACCTTGCGCACGTCGATGCCCTTGCGGCGGGCGTTTTCCTCGATCTCGGTCAGGCGCGGGTTCTTCGCACCGGCCTCGACCAGCACTTCGCGGACGTTCTCGGCGTCGTTCTCGATGGAGGAGGCGACGGCGTTGACGCCGACAATCCACTGGCTGTTCTTGCTCATGCGGGCGGGGACCGGAAAGGGGGTGGCTATGGTAGAGCATCGGCGGCGGCCGCGCTTCGCGCTCGCCGGGCATGGCCCGGCGCTACCGGCCGTTCATCCCCCGGCTGAACGGCTGCGCGGCGGCCAGTGCGGGGTGTCGTGGTCGGGGTGCTGGTGCGACACGATCGTGGCCAGGAAATCCAGCGCGGCGATGTCTTCCTCGGTACGTCGCGCCGGCAGGCTGGCCAGGCTGTCGACGAAGGGCAGCTTGCGCTCGACTCCGTACTGGATCGTCGGCGGCAGGCGTTCGGGTTCGTCAAACGCACCGGCAGCCACCGCCACGCCATCGGGCGCTTCGTAGGTCAACGGCGTGCCGCAGTCGGCGCAGAAGCCGCGCCGCACCACGTTGGAGGACTGGAAATAGCGCGGCTGGCCGCGGGTCCAGCTGAACTGCACGCCCCGCACCGACACCAAGGGCGCGTAGTACGCACCAAAGGCTTTCTGGCACATGCGGCAGTGGCAGATCGAGCTGTGGGTCAGCTCGCCACGGGCCTGGAAGCGGATCGCGCCGCACTGGCAGCCGCCGCTGTATTCGGGTT